>NZ_BAAAHQ010000036.1:0-850 GCF_039525605.1 Nonomuraea longicatena
GTACCGGCGGGCAGCGCCACACCCGCCACCGCCAGCCCCGCGAGCAGCACGAGCGCGGCCGAGGGCGCGACGGTGAGCGCGATGTTCACGGCGGCCACCCCGGTGAGCAGGGCCGCGACGGCGGGCAGCAGCGCCCGCACGAGGAGGTCCTGGACGGCCTCGGTGTCGTCGACCATCCGGCTGAGCAGGTCGGCGCCGCCGTGGCGGGGGCGCTGCGGCGGGATGAGCGCGGTGTACAGGCGCCCTCTGGTGCCCGCCTGGGCGCGCAGGGCGACCTCGTGGCCGGTGAGCCGTTCGGCGTACCTGAAGACGCCCCTGCCGGTCGCGAACCCGCGCACGGCGACGATGGCGACGCTGAGCGCCGCCAGGGGCGGCTGCTCGGCGGCGCGGGTGATGAGCCAGGCGGCGGCCGCGATGAGCCCGAGCCCGGCCAGGTCGGCGGCGGCTCCGGCGAGGATCGCCCAGGTGAGCCGCATGCCCATGCCGCGTGTCATCGTGTCGCTCCTTCGCCGGTCCCTGCGGGGGAGCGGGTGTCGGCGGCGACGCGGCCCGCGTGGACGCGGATGACCCGGTCGGCCAGTTCGATCATGGCGGGGCGGTGGGCGACCACGATGGCGGTGCGGCCCTCCGCGAGCGCGGCGGTGGCGGCGACGACGGCCGCCTCGCTGCGCCCGTCGAGGCGGGCGGTGGGCTCGTCCAGCAGCAGGACGGTCGCCGCCGGGCGGCAGAACGCCCGCGCCAGCGCGATGCGCTGCCGCTGGCCCGCCGACAGGTTGGCGCCGCGTTCCCCGACGAGAGTGTCGTAGCCGCCGGGCAGTTCGCCGACGAACCCGTCGGCCTGCGCCCCGGC
>NZ_BAAAHQ010000036.1:857-75903 GCF_039525605.1 Nonomuraea longicatena
GGCCCGCCGTACGTCCTCCAGGGACGCCGACGGCCGGCCGAGCCGGATGTTGTCGGCGACCGACACCGCGAACAGGTGCGGCCGCTGCGGCACGAACGCCAGTTCGGCCCGCCAGCGCTCAAGGTCGGTGACCTCCTCGCCGTCGACGAGCACCCGTCCGGAGACGGGGGTGACGAAGCCGAGGATCAGGTGCAGCAGCGTGCTCTTGCCGCCGCCGCTCTCGCCGACCAGCGCCACCCGCTCGCCGGGCGCGATCGTGAGGGAGACGTCGGTGAGGGCGTCGGTGTCGCGGCCGGGGTAGCGGACGGTGACGTTCTCCAGCCGGATCTCCGGCGGGCGCGTGCCGTCGCGGCCCCGGCCGGAGGCAGCCTCGGGCGCGCCCTGCCCGTCGAGGACGGCGAAGGCCGCGTCCGCCGCCGCCACGCCCTCCATGGAGGCGTGGAAGCGGGTGCCCATCATCCGCAGCGGCAGGTACGCCTCCGGCGCCAGCAGCAGCACCAGCAGCGCGGTCTCCAGATCGAGGGTGCCGCCGAGCAGCCGCAGCCCGACGGGGACGGCGACCAGCGCCAGCGACAACGACGCGCACAACTCCAGCACCAGCGCCGACAGGAAGGCCACGCGCAGGGTGCGCATGGTGGCCCCCCGGTGGGCGTCGGCGACCTGCTCGATGACGCGGGCCTGGTGACGGGCCCGGCCGAAGGCGCGCAGCGTGGGCAGCCCGCGCACGACGTCGAGGAAGTGGCCGCCGAGCCGCGACAGCGCGTGGAACTGGCGCTCGGTGGCGGCCTTGGTGTGCATGCCGACCAGCGCCCCGAAGATCGGGATGAGCGGCACGGTGACCAGCACGATGACCGCGCTGGCCAGGTCGGCCGAGAACAGGCGGACGAGCACCGCGACCGGCACGACGGCGGCGACGGCCGCCGCGGGCAGGTAGCCCGTGAGATAGGGGTCGAGCCGGTCGAGCCCGCGTCCGGTGAGGGTGACGAGTTCGCCGGAGCGGTGGCCGGACAGCCGGGCGGGCCCGAGTTCGCCCAGCCTGCCGAGCAGCCGGTGGCGCAGCGCGCTCTTGACCCCGGTGGCGGTGCGCCCGGCGACGACGCCCTGGGTCCAGCCGAGGAGGGCGCGCAGCGCGACGACGGCCGCGAGGACGCCGAGGGCGGCGAGGGTGAAGCGGCCGGACAACACCCCGGCCAGGACTTCCGCCTGGACGAGGACGAGCAGTCCGGCGAGTACGGCGGCGGCCAGCGTGACCGCGAGGTGCCGCCGTACGGACTGCTCGGCCCGCATGAGCCGCAGGAGATCCTTGTGCACGGGTCCTCAGAAGAACGACGGTGTTCGGTCGGCGCGCCGGAAGGTGCGCCACACCCATACTTGCGCGCCCGCCATGACCGGCGCGAGCGGCAACACGATGAAACTGAGCACACTCAGGGTAGGCGAGGGCGCGGTGTTGTCGAGCATGTACGGCATGGCGCCGGCCAGCAGCCCCAGCGGGGGCAGGGCGGCGAGCGCGGCGGTGGCGAGGAGGGTGCGTGCCCTGCCGCCCGCGCGCCAGGCCAGGAAGGCGCGGCCGTGCAGGAGGAACAACCCGGCGACGGCCGCGCCGAGGAGCAGGCCGAGCGGGTGCAGCGGGGAGGCGGTGAAGCCGGTGGCGGCGCCGTACAGGGCCGGGCCCCAGCCGAAGGCGAGGGCGAGGGAGCCCGCCGAGACGAGCAGGTCCCAGAACGCGCGCCACCGGGGGCCGCCGATCCGGCGGCGGAACCACAGGCCCGCGTCGCGCACGATCCACGCCAGCAGCATCGTGACGACGATCGGGTACAGGCCGAACAGCGCCTTGCCCTCCAGGTGGGGGTAGACGCCGAACAGGGCTCCGGCGACCGCGACCAGCCACACCTCGTTGGCCAGCACGAACGGCGCCATCGCGGAGACCATCTCGTCGCGGCGCCCCTGCTTGCGGCCGAACATGAGCATGCCGACGCCGAGGTCGAAGCCCTCAAGGGCGAAGTAGCCCGCCAGCAGGGCGGCGAACAGGACGAACCAGATGAGTTCCATCGGGGCTCCTAGAGGCTCGCGGGCTGCGGGCGCGGGTCGGGGACGGCCGGTGCGCCGAGGTCGGGTTCCATGGGGCCGCGGCGGACGGCTCTGAGGATGAGGACGTAGTCGACGACGGCGAGCAGGCCGAGCACGCCGACGAAGCCGATCAGCGAGGCGGTGACCATGCCGGGCGTGAGGCCGGGTGACATGGCGTCGGCGACGGTGAGCCGTCCCGAGATCATCCAGGGCTGGCGGCCGACCTCGCGGGCGATCCAGCCGAGGATCGAGGCGATGAACGGCAGCGGGGTGAGCAGGATGACGATGGGGTGGGTCCAGCGCCATCGGGGCAGCCAGGCGATCAGCGGCAGCAGGACGACGGCGAGGACGAACATGAGCAGGCTGCCGATGAGGTCCATGAAGCCGAGCGCGGCGCCGGCGGTGGGGTTTCGGGAGAACTTGTCCGTGTCGATGGCGGAGAACTGGGCGTAGCCGAAGCCGACGACGGCGATGGAGCCGATGGCGGCGACCACGACGCCGGTGCGCATCGACTTGACGAAGAACTCGTGCTCGCGGGTGCGGCGCATGAGCCGGTAGGCACTGGCGGCGGCCATCACCAGCCCGCCCGCGACCATGGCGGCGCTCACGACGTGCGGCAGCGCGAACACCAGGGTCTCGTTGGTGAGCAGCGCGCCGAAGTCGACGAGTCGCATGCGCCCGTCGGCGACCACGGCTCCCGCCGGGTTCTGCAGGAAGGAGTTGGCGACCATGATGAAGAACGCGCTGGCGTAGGCGGTGAGCGTGACGAGCCAGACGCAGGCCAGGTGGAGGCGGCGCGGGAGCCGGTTCCATCCGAAGATCCACAGACCGAGGAAGGTGGACTCCAGGAAGAAGGCGATGAGCGTCTCCATCGCGAGGGGCGCGCCGAACACGTCGCCCGCGTAGTGGGACAGCCCGCTCCACGACAGCCCGAACTGGAATTCCATGACCAGCCCGCTCACGATGCCCAGAGCGTAGTTGATCACGTAGATCTGGCCCCAGAAGCGGGTCATCCGCTCGTGGAGCGGCTTGCCCGAGCGGACCCACAGGGTGTTCAGAACGGCGACGACCGGCGCCAGTCCCAGGGTCAGCACGACGAACAGGAAGTGCAGGCTGCCCGTGAGCGCGAACTGAAGGCGCGCGAGATCCAGTGCCTCCATGTCTCCCCAACCTTCTTTATAGTGTGTCTATCTACATATAGAGACACTACCTGTAGGCTGTCTACATGACGAACGGGAATCTAGGATTGGGCCCATGAATCCGGACGCGCTCCGCGGCCACATGGACGCCCTGCTGCTCTCGGTGCTGGAGAGCGAGCCGCTGCACGGCTACGCCATCATCGAGGCGCTGCAGGAACGCAGCGGGGGCGCGCTCAGCGTGCCCACGGGCACCGTCTACCCGGCCCTGCGGCGGCTGGAGCGCGTCGGCTACCTGACCAGCGAATGGGCCACCGTCGGAGGACGCAGGAGGCGCACCTACCGGCTCACCGACTCCGGCAGGCGGCAACTCGAGGGCGAGCGGTCCGCCTGGCGCGAGTTCACCTCCGCCATCGGCGGAGTGCTCAGGCCCGCCGCGCGGCGGGCCGAGTGACGCGCAGGCAGCTCACCGCGCCGAGGAGCTGCAACCCCGCCAGCGCGTACGTCGCCACCGCGACGACCAGGCCGGGCAGATAGGAGGCGAAGCCCTCCGGGCCGTGCGAGCCCAGTGAGAGCGCGGTGCCGAGCACCGCCGTCAGCGCCAGCATCGACAGCGCCGCGCCGCCCAGCGATCGCGTGACCAGCCGGGCCCGGCCGAGCAGCCGCGCCCCGCGCCCCAGCGCCAGCGCGGCGAGGCCGCCCGCGACGCCGATCGCGAGCTGCGCGTAGTCGAGGACTTTGGAGGCCACCGAGTACCAGCCGGGGGCCTGCGCCCACGCCGACTGGTCGGCGGGGAAGAAGTGCCACACGAAACCCCAGCACAGGGTGATCGCGGGCACGCTGACGAACAGCAGCACGCCGAGCCTGCGGCCGGCGTGCGCCTGGAGCTCGGCCTGGTAGCCGGGTGCGATCTCCTCGACCTCGCCGAACTCCAGCACGGCCAGCCGCTCGGCCTCGGCGCGGTCGAGACCCCCGTCCTCCATCGCGTCGGCCGCGTCCGTCAGGCTGTCGCGGGCCTCGACGACCAGGTCGCGCTTGAACCTCGCGGGGCCGGTCATGGCCCGCTCGAGTTCGGCCACGTAGTCGTCGATCCGCATGTGCCAAGTCTACGGACGCCGCCCCTCATGACCCCATCGGGGACATCCCGGAGATTGACACGTAGGATATTCCCTACGTATTGTGCGCGGCATGACCGACGTCTTCGGCGCCCTCGCCAGCCCCGCCCGGCGGCGCCTGCTCCGGCTGCTGCTCGACGAGGGCGAACTGCCCGCGGGCAGGCTGGCCGAGCGCTTCGACATGAGCCGCCCGAGCGTCTCCGAGCACCTGCGGGTCCTCAGGCAGGCCGGGCTGGTGACCGAGAGCCGCCGGGGCAGAGAACGGGTGTACCGGCTGGAGGCGGCGCCGCTGATGGAACTGAGCGACTGGCTCACGCCGTACGAACGGTTCTGGCGCGAACGGCTCATCGGGCTCGCCGGCGTCCTGGACGAGATGGAAGACGATGACTGAAGACCGCACCGCGATCCACCTGGACCAGTACCTCGCCCACCCGCCGGCCAAGGTGTGGCGGGCGCTCACCGAGCCCGAACTCGTGGCCAGGTGGCTGATGCCGAACACGTTCAAGCCCGAGGTCGGGCACGCCTTCACCTTCACCACCGACCCCGTGGCCGCCACGGGGTTCGACGGCGTCGTGCACTGCGAGGTCCTGGAACTGGAGCCGGAACGGCTGCTGCGCATCAGCTGGCGGGGCGGCTCGGCCGCCGACTGGACCGTGACCTGGCGCCTGGTGCCCGAGGGCAGGGGCACCAGGCTCCTGCTCGATCACGAGGGCTTCGACCCCGACGACCCGGCGCAGCAGCTCAGCAGGAAGATCATGGGCGGCGGCTGGCGCGGCCGGGTCATGGCCGGGATCGAGCGGACGCTAGCGGAACTGCACTGACTCCGGCGGGCGGGGCGCGGGCGGCGGGCTGCTTCGGCGGGTGGCGTGCGAGGCGGTGGCCACGAAGACCGCCCCCATGGCGATGGCGGCCAGTAACGTGAACCACACCACCGTGCGGCCCATCCGCAGGCCGTACCCCCACAGCAGCCACGACAGCGACAGCCACCAGCGGCGGGTGGCCATCCGTCGCATCTCCATCGCGCCGAAGGCGAAGTCGCTGGCGGTGTTGCGGTCGTCCATACACCGGTGCAACTCCGCGTACAGCGCGGCCAGGCGCTCGGCGTCGGCCTGCCCGGCGGCCGACTGCGGGCCGCCGTCCGGCGCGTGCTCGTGCAGGCCGTGCTCGTCGGCCAGCCAGCGCCGCCGCGTGAACCAGCGCAGCGGCGGCCAGTGCAGCCCGACCCGCACCCCGCGCGGCGTGAGCCCGAACGTGCAGTCCTTCAGCCGCAGCCCCGACGGATGGGCGAACCCGGCGAAACGGCAGCACGACAGGTCGAGCCCGGCCAGCGAGAGCTCCGGCGCGCGCACGTCGCGCAACGAGTGCAGCGCGGCCTGGCCGCGCCCGGTCACGCTGGCGGGGCCGTGCAGCACCGCCCCCTCCAGATCGGCCTGGGAGTCGGCGAGTTTGAGCAGCAGCCTGCCGGCGATCTCCGCCCGCCGGAAGTCGGCGCCGGAGCCGGTGACGCACACGTCGAGCCCGGCGTCCGCCCGCACCCGGGAGGCCGACAGCCGTCCGGTCATCGACAGGTAGGCGTTGCCGGCGAAGTGCGCGGTGTCGAAGCCCGCGCCCCCGCTGACCTTGCGGAACGACAGCGTACGGCCGAAGCGGGCGCCCCTGAAGCTCGTCGTCTCACCGAGCCGGGCGTCGTCGAAGACGGTGTAGCCGTCGAACCTGGCCCGCTCGCACGACAGCCCCCGCCCGAAGGCGGCCTGGCTGAACAACGCGTCGCGGGCGAGCACGGCCCGGTCGAGCGAGGCGTGCCCGCGCACGCCGACGCCGTGGAAGGACAGCTCGCGGGCGAAGACGGCGCCCGCGAGCGAGACGTTGCCCTCGAAGCGGGCGCCGAAGAAGGAGGCGAGCCGGTCGAAGCGGGCGCCGTCGAGGGAGACGTCGCCGAGAAAGCTCACGCCGCCGAAGCGGGCGTCGGCGGTGAACCTGGCCCGGTCGAGCCTGGTACGTCCGGGACGGCTGCCGGTGGCCGCCAGGACCTGCGTGAGCAGGTCGTCGTCGAGCGTGGTGCCGCGCAGGTCGACCAGGCGGCCGGGGGCGAAGGTACGCAGGATCTCCGCGCGCTGGGCGGGAGACTGGTGGTAGAGGCAGAGACCGGAGGGCCGGTAGGCCAAGCCGGTACAAGCAGGAGCCTGTGTGCAGGTGACCCAGTCCATGCACTGGTCATACCCCACGCCGGAGAGTGTCAAGGTTAGATGATTTAACGCTCTGTCCACATTCATGTCGAAAAATGCGAGCACAACAGCCCGTAAAGTGCGCGTCATGCGCGTTTTATCCCGAGCGGCCTTCGGCGCCGTGGCCGTCCTCGCCCTGACGGCCACCCCGGCGCTCGCGGTGAGCCCCGTGCCCGCCGCCTGCGACACACCGCCGACCCATCAGATCGCCCAGGTGCAGGGCAGCGGTGACGCCAGCCCCCTCGCCGGGCAGACCGTCACCGTCGAAGGCGTCGTCACCGGCGACTTCCAGAACGCCGACCAGCTCAACGGGTTCTTCCTCCAGGACCCGACCCCCGACGCCGACCCGGCCACCGCGGAGGGCCTGTTCGCCTTCGCCCGAGCCACGTTCAAGGATGTCAAGGCCGGTGACCGGGTGCTCGTCACCGGCAGGGTGATCGAGTTCAACGGCTGGACGGAGCTGTCGCCGGTCACCGCCGTCGAGGTGTGCGGCACCGGGACGGTCGCGGCGACGCCGTACCGGCTGCCGAGCGACGGCCTGGAGCACGTCGAGAACATGCTCCTCACCTTCCCCGGCCCGCTGACCGTCACCGACCACTACAACCTCGGCCGGTTCGGCGAGATGACCGTCGCGGCGGGCGGGCGCCTCTTCCAGCCCACCGACCGGCCAGGCGTGGACCCCGCCGCCGACGCACGCCGCACCC
Source organism: Nonomuraea longicatena (assembly GCF_039525605.1). Taxonomy (NCBI): domain Bacteria; kingdom Bacillati; phylum Actinomycetota; class Actinomycetes; order Streptosporangiales; family Streptosporangiaceae; genus Nonomuraea; species Nonomuraea longicatena. The sequence continues at coordinate 8,105 of NZ_BAAAHQ010000036.1, forward strand.
TGCTCCTCGACGACGGCTCGACCCGCGAGAACCCGGCCGCGCTGCCGCCGGTCGTGCGTGCGGGCGACCACGTCGTGGAGGCCACCGGGGTGCTCGGCTACGGCTTCGGCAAGTACCGCCTGCAGCCCACCGAGCCGCTCAGGACCGCCTCCGCCAACCCGCGCCCGGCCCGGCCCGAGCGCGTCGGCGGCGACGTCCGCGTCGCGGGCATGAACACGCTCAACTGGTTCACCACCCTCGGCTCGCGCGGTGCGAGCAACGCCGCCGAGCAGGAGCGCCAGCTCGCCAAGCTGGTGGCCGCGCTCAAGGGCCTGGACGCCGACGCCGTCGGCCTCATGGAGGTCGAGAACAACGGCCAGACCGCCCTGCGGGCCCTGGTGGACGCGCTCAACGCCGAGGTCGGCGCGGGCACGTACGCGGCGCTGACGCACCCGTACCCGGGCACCGACCAGATCCAGGTCGCGATCGTCTACAAGCCGCGCGTCCTGCGGCCGGTCGGCGCGGCCGCCTCCTCGCAGGACCCGGTCTTCAGCCGTCCGCCGCTGGTCCAGACCTTCCGCCCGGCCGGGGGCGGGCAGGAGGTCACGATGATCGTGAACCACTTCAAGTCGAAGGGCAGCTGCCCCGCGAGCGGCCCGGACGCCGACCAGGGCGACGGCCAGGGCTGCTGGAACCCGACCCGGGTGAAGCAGGCGCAGGCCGTGCTCGCGCTGGCGGGCAGCCGGCCGAACCCGCTCGTGCTCGGCGACCTCAACGCCTACGGCGAGGAGGACCCGATCGACGCCTTCCAGGCGGGCGGCTTCACCAGCCTCACCAAGCGCTTCGTCCCCGCCGCGCAGCGCTACAGCTACGTCTTCGAGGGCCGGTCCGGCGAACTCGACCACGCGCTGGCGGGCCGTAAGCTGGCCAAGCGGGTGACGGGCGCGACGATCTGGCACATCAACGCCGACGAACCGCGCATCCTCGACTACAACACGGAGTACAACCCGCCCCACCTGTACCGGCCCGACGCCTACCGCGCCTCCGACCACGACCCCGTTCTGATCGGCCTCTCGCTCCGCTGAGCCGCCGCCCTCCCGCCCCGAAAGGGGCGGGAGGGCCCAGGATACGGAATGTCGCCCGGGGGTAGATGGTTGAACATCGGTGCATCATCTGACGACGACGACTGACGAGGAGCCCTGGTGGCGACCATCGAAGTAACCGAGAACAACTTCAACGACATCGCCGACACGGGGATCGTCCTGCTCGACTTCTGGGCCGCGTGGTGCGGGCCGTGCCGCACGTTCGGGCCGATCTTCGAGAAGTCGTCGGAGAAGCACGCCGACATCACCTTCGGCAAGATCGACACCGAGGCGCAGCCCGGCCTCGCGCAGGGCTTCGAGATCTCCTCGATCCCGACGATCATGGCCATCCGCGACGGCATCGTCGTCTTCGCCCAGCCCGGCGCCCTGCCCGCGCCCGCGCTGGAGGACCTGATCGGCCAGGTGCGCGCCCTCGACATGGACTCCATCCGCGCCGAGCTGGCCGAGGAGCTGAACAAGGCCGACCAGAACTGAGCCGCGCGGCGGAAAGGGACCCGGCCCCCATGGGGCGGGTCCCTTCGCGTATGAGCGGGCTCAGGCCGAGCGGTAGAGCTCGGCCACCCGGAAGGCCAGGTCGAGCGACTGCCCCCGGTTGAGGCGCGGGTCGCAGGCCGTCTCGTAGCGCAGCGCGAGGTCGTCCTCGACGATCTCGCTGCCGCCGCCCACGCACTCGGTCACGTCGTCGCCGGTGAACTCGATGTGGATGCCGCCCGGGTGGGTACCGAGCGCGCGGTGCACCTCGAAGAAGCCCGCGACCTCGTCGAGCACGTCGTCGAGGCGGCGGGTCTTGTGGCCGCTCGGCGCCTCGAAGGTGTTGCCGTGCATCGGGTCGCAGATCCACGCCACCTGGGCGCCGGAGGCGGTGATCTCCTTGACCAGCGGCGGCAGCAGCTCGCGGATCTTGGCGGCGCCCATGCGGGTGATGAACGACAGCCTGCCCGGCTCGTTGTGCGGGTTGAGCCGCTCGATCAGCGTGAGCGCGTCGTCCGGCGTGGTGGTCGGGCCGAGCTTGACCCCGATCGGGTTGCGGATGCGGGAGAAGAACTCCACGTGGGCGCCGTCGAGCTGGCGGGTGCGCTCGCCGATCCAGACCATGTGAGCGGACACGTCGTACGGCTGGTTCGTACGCGAGTCGATCCGGGTGAGCGCCTGGTCGTAGTCGAGGATCAGCGACTCGTGCGAGGAGTAGAACTCGACCGTGTGGAACTCCTCCGGGTCGGCGCCGCAGGCCCGCATGAACGCGAGCGCCTGGTCGATCTCCCTGGCCAGCTGCTCGTAGCGGCGGCCCGCGGGCGACTCGGCGACGAAGTCCTGGTTCCACGCGTGCACCTGGCGCAGGTCGGCGTAGCCGCCCTTGGTGAAGGCGCGGGCCAGGTTGAGCGTGACCGCCGAGGAGTGGTACGCCTTGAGCAGCCGCCACGGGTCGGGCACCCGCGACTCCTCGGTGAACTCGAAGCCGTTGACCATGTCGCCCCGGTAGGCGGGCAGCGTCACTCCGTCGCGGGTCTCGGTGCCCTTCGAACGCGGCTTGGCGAACTGCCCGGCCAGCCGGCCGATCTTCACGACCGGGACCCTGCCCGCGTACGTGAGGACGATCGCCATCTGCAGCAGGGTCTTGAGCTTGTTGCGCACGTTGTCGGCGGTGGCGCCCGCGAAGGTCTCCGCGCAGTCACCGCCCTGGAGGACGAAGGCCTCACCCCGGGCCACGGCGGCCAGCTGGTCCTTCAGCTGGTCGCACTCCCCGGCGAAGACGAGAGGCGGCAGGGTGCCGAGCTCGGCGACGACCTTGTCCAGCTCGGCGTGGTCGGGCCAGTCAGGCTGCTGGGCGGCGGGTAGCGACCGCCAGGATTCGAGGTTGCTCAGAGCGCTCACGATTAACGAGGGTATTCCACTTCGGTCCGCACGCCGACCCCCGGCATGGTACGGACGTGCTCGGGTCGCACCCCCAGCCCGATGAAGCGGCGCGCGAGCGCCCTCGGCAGCGGCAGCCGGGTGAGGTCACGGGTGTGTCCAGGCGTGCGCAGGCGGCCGCTGAGGGCGGGCACGATGAGACGGTCCTGGGCCACCCGCTGGGCGAGCTGGGTCAGCCACGTGGGCAGCATGCGCCGCTTCTGCACCAGGCGCAGCGCCGACTCGGGGACGGGCGCGCCGGAGAGGAGCGGGCCCGTCAGCAGGTTCGCGGCGGCGACCGCGTCCTGCACGGCGAGGTTGATGCCGACCCCGAACACCGGCGACATCGCGTGCGCGGCGTCCCCGATGAACAGCAGGCCGGGCAGGTGCCAGCGGCGCAGCCGGTTCTGGACCACGGTGAGCATGCTGACGTCGTCGTAGCCGCGTAGGAGGGCGACCCGCTCGCCGAGGAACGGCAGCAGCCGCGACACCGGCTCGCGCAGGGCGTCGATGCCGCCGGCCCGCAGCAGGTCGTAGCCGCCCTTCGGGATGGCGTAGGCGAGCTGCCAGTAGTCGCCCCGGTCGAGGGCCACCATCAGGTGCCGCTGCGACACCCGCAGGAACGCCGCCACGGGGTCGCCCTCGACGCGCGGCAGCCGGAACCACAGCACGTCCATGGGGGCGCCGAACTCCTTGGGCACCAGTCCGGCGGCGGCCCGCAGCGTGGAACCCCTGCCGTCGGCCGCCACGGTGAGCCGGGCCCGCAACTCGTGCTCGCCGGAGGCGTCGCGGTACCTCAGCCCGCGCACGACGCCGTCCTCGCGGATCAGGCCGCACGCCTCGGAGTTCATGAGCAGGTGGAAGTTGGGATACCGGGCGGCGGCCCCGGTCAGCAGATCGAGGAAGTCCCACTGTGGGACGAAGGCGATGAAGTCGTATTTGCCCTTCAGCCCGCGCAGCGAGGCGATCGGCACGACGCCCCGGTCGGTGACCATCGACAGGCCGTACGACTTGCGGTGGGGCAGTTTCAGGAACTTCCGCGCCAGGCCGAGCTCGTCGAGCACCTGGAGGGTGGAGGGGTGAATGGTGTCGCCTCTGAAGTCGCGCAGGAAGTCGGCGTGTTTCTCCAGCAGCGTGACCTCGACGCCCGACCTGGCCAGCAACAGGGCCAGCATGGCACCCGCCGGTCCGCCACCCGCGATGACGCAGTCCATAATTCATCACCCAATGAATAGGATCGCACACGCCCGCCGATCCGCAAAGGCCGTCAGGGGGCCAGTATCTTGCGCAGCGAGCGCAGGCACAGGGTCAGCGCGTCGTGCTTGGGGGCCTCGTCCTCCCTGACGTGCTGCCATCCCGCGTACATCAGCGTCCAGAGCACCTGGTGCACCCATGAGGCGGGCATCGCGGGGTCGATCGAGCCCTCGCGGTGCGCGCGCGAGATCAGCTTCGCGACCATGCGGTCGGACTCGCTCTCCTCCTCCCACTCCGGCGAGGTCAGCGTCGGTTCCATGAAGGCGAGCATGAGGTAGTCGCCGAGCTCGAAGTACTCCTGGCAGAGCCGGTCCAGCGCGGCCAGGGCCGGGCCCTCCTCCGGCCGCGCCTTCAGGGTGGCGGCGCCGATCTTGTCGAGGACGTCCTGGCCCATGGCGGTCAGCAGGGCCGAGCGCTCGGGGAAGTAGCGGTGGATGGTCGTGCGGCCGACCCCGGCCGAGGCGGCCACGTCGCTGAGGGACGCGCTGGGGTTCTTGATGAGGGTGGCGAAGGCGGCGTCGAGGATGGCCCGCCGGGTCCGCGCCCGCAATCCGGTGTCGGCGACAGTCATGGGTCGAAGCTATCACCGACGAAAACGATTTGCCCACAACGGAACAATCGTGTTCCACTATAGGCATGAGCGATCCGAAAAAGTTCCCCAGGCTCCGAATACTGTGGTCGTTCGCCAGGCCGCACAAGGTCAAGCTCCTCGTCGGGCTGCTGCTCGCCCTGCTGGGCTCGGGGCTCAGCCTCGCGACGCCGATGGTGACCAAGTGGGTCCTCGACACGCTGAACGCCTCGGCCTCGCTCGCCGGGCCGGTCGGCGCCCTGCTGGGCCTGCTCGTGGCCGGTGTGGTCCTGTTCACCGTCCAGTGGATCATGCTGGGCAAGGTGGGCGAGGAAGTCGTGCTGGGCGCTCGCGTGTCCGTCGTGCGGCGGCTGCTGAGGGCGACCGTGCCCGCGGTGACCAAGCGGTCGACCGGTGAGCTGGTCACCCGGGTGACCTCCGACACCGTGCTCCTGCGCGAGGCGGCCTCCTCCAGCGTCATCGGCCTGTTCAACGGCGTCGTCATGCTGGTCGGGACCCTGGTGATGATGGGCGTGCTCGACATGGTGCTGCTCGGCACCACCGTCGGCGCGGTGGTCGTGGTGGCCGTCCTGTTCATGACGCTGATGCCCGGCATCGCCAAGGCGCAGGAACGCGCCCAGGAGCACGTCGGCCGGCTCGGCGGCCTGCTCGAAGGCACCCTGCGGGCCATCAAGACGGTCAAGGTGAGCCGGGCGGAGGAACGTCAGGCCGAGCGCATCATCGCCGACGCCCGCGCCTCGGCCGCCCACGCCGTGCGCGCCGTCCGCCACGAGGCGGTCGCGTGGACCATCGCCTGGGCCGGAATCCAGCTCGCCATCATCATGGTCCTCGGTATCGGCGCCTGGCGGGTCGGCCTCGGCCTGCTGGAGGTCTCCAGCCTCATCGCCTTCCTCCTGTACGCGTTCGCGCTCATGGAGCCCGTCACCGAGCTGAGCCAGAACGTCACCGCCCTGCAGTCCGGTATGGCCGCCGCCGAGCGCATCCGCAGCCTCGACGAACTGGAGCAGGAGACCGGCGGCACCGAGGGTGCGGCGAGCGCCCGCCCCGGCACGGACGGGCCGATCCTGGAACTGCGCGGTGTCACCGCCGCGTACGCGCCCGGTGCGGAACCCGCCCTGCGCGGCGTGGACCTCGCCGTCCCCCGCCTCGGCCACACCGCCATCGTCGGACCCTCCGGCGCGGGCAAGACCACTGTCCTCTCCCTGCTGCTGCGCTTCCTGCAGCCGCAGGACGGCGAGATCCTCATGGACGGGGTGCCGTACCGGGAGTACTCGCACGACGCCGTCAGGCGGCGGCTGGCCTACGTCGAGCAGGACACCCCGATCATCCCGGGCACCGTCCGCGAGAACCTCCTGCTCTCCCACTCGGAGGCCACGGAGGAGGAGCTGAAGCGGGTCATGGAGGAGGTCAGGCTCGGCGAGATCGAGGACCGGCTGGACTCGGAGCTGTCGGCGACCTCGGTCTCCGGCGGCCAGCGGCAGCGGATCGCGCTGGCCAGAGCGCTGCTGCGGACCCCCGACGTGCTGCTGCTCGACGAGGCCACCGCCCAGCTCGACGGGCTCACCGAGGCCGCCGTGCACGACTGCATCGCCGACCGGTCCCGCAAGGGGGCGGTCGTCACCATCGCGCACCGGCTGTCCACCGTGATCGACGCCGACACCATCATCGTGATGGAGGACGGCGGGATCCGCGCCAGGGGCACCCACGAGGAGCTGATGGCCTCGGACGAGCTGTACCGCCGCCTGGTCGAGGCCCTCAGCCTGGCGGAGGCCGCCCCTGCCGCGGCCTGAGCCGGTCTCAGCGGAGCGCGGCCACGGTCTCGCCCAGGCGGGCGATGGCGTTGTCCCGCATCGGGGCGTAGTCCTCCTCGGGGTACTGACGGGGGCCGTTCTCCACCAGGAAGATCGTGTACAGGTACATCTTGTAGAGCAGCAGGCGGACGCGGGCGGCCGGGCCGAGGTCCAGCGGCGCCACCTCCCGGTAGCCCGCCACCAGCGGATCGGCCTCGTCGAGCCCCTGGTAGAGCGTCGGCATGAGCAGTTCGGCGAGCGGGTCGCCCCAGAAGGCCCGCTCGTGGTCGATGATCGCCTGGATGGGCGCCCGCGCGCCGGGCGACAGGAACACATTGCCCAGCCACACGTCGAAGTGCACCAGCCTCGGCTGCTCCACCTCTTCCAGGGCCCACGCCGCCCGCTCCGCCACCTCGCGCATCTCCTCGGCGGGGACCGGCAGGGGTGTCGGGAACCGTACGGTGTCGGACAGGAGGGCGTCGAGCATCGTCAGGAACGCCGCACGCCACGTGTGGCCGGACAGCCCCGCGTGGGGGGCGCCGAACACCGGCTCCGCGCCGGGCGGCTGTGTGACGGTGCTCAGGGTCGCCAGCAGCCTGCCGAGCTCGCGGCGCAGCTCGGCGGGGGAGTCGGGCTCGACCTGGTTCCACGGGACTCCGGTGAGCGTCTCGAACACCAGGTAGTCGCCGCCGAGCACCGGGTCGTCGAAGCCCGCCCGCACCAGTTCGGCCACCGGCACGCCGACGCCCGCCGCGAGGCCGATCGACTCGGCCTCCATGCGCAGTATGTGGCGCTCGAAGGAGAGCAGCTCCAGATCGGGATGGGGGGCGAGTTTGAGGACCACGTCGCGGTCGTCGTCGAGCCGCAGCCGCCAGACCGCGTTGGCGTACCCGTCGGTCAGTTCTTCGGCGGTGCGGACTCCGGCTCCCACGGCTCGTCGTGTCAGGTCGTCGAGTTCGGCGGGGGTGAGCCGCCGTTTTGTCCTACTTTCCACGGGATCTGATTCTGTCGTCCACCGCGGAGATCGTCCAGGAGGCGGAGTGGCTCCCGCCCGGGGCCAGCCTGACCAGGTCGGTGCCCGAGTTGAAGGCGTCGGGCGGGCAGGTCATCGGCTCGACCGCGACCCCCGGGTAGCCGAGCTGGGCGCCGGTGCACACCTGCACCCACGGCATCACCGCCGGGTCCCAGGTGATCCTGGTCGCGCCGACCCGGACCTCGCCCGCCGACAGGCCCGTGAAGGCGTGGTCCACGTCCAGGCCGGACGTGGGACGGGGGTCGCGGAAATCGTAGAAGGTCGTGTGGACGTCGGCCAGCTTGAGCGGCAGCAGCGCCTCGTCGGTCAGCAGCACCCGCGAGGCGGGTACCCGCAGCAGGTCGTCGCCGAGCAGCCACGGATGCGGGGCGCAGCCGTAGGGGGCGGGGCGCTCGCCGAGGTTCGTGGCGGTGAGCGTGGTGGTGAGGCCGTCCTCGGTGAGGCGGTGCTCGGCGCGCAGCGCGAGCGTGAACGGGTAGCCGGGGGCCGGGGTGATCGTGTGCGCCAGCACGGCGTGGGCCGCGCCGGACTCGACGGGCTCCCAGTCGACGGCGGCGACGAGGCCGTGGATGGCGTTGCCCCGGCGGGGCTCGGTGAGGTCGAGCTGGTGGGTGTCGCCGTCGAAGACGTACCGGCCCGCGGCGACGCGGTTGGGCCAGGGGGCGAGGACCGTCCCGGCATGGTGGGGGACGGGGCCGCCTTCGGGCCAGCTCGTGATCAGCTCCCGCCCGTGGTGGCCGAGCGCCCGCACGGCCGCTCCCCGCACGCTGACCTCAGCCGTGTATCCGCCCCCGATGAGCACCGCGCCCCCGCCTTCCGCCGCCGTGTTTCTGTGACAACCCTTTCTATCGGTTACGGCCAGCCACTCTGACCCCACCCGCCACGAAGGGCTGACGGCCTCCAGGGTGACGCTCCTCCCCGCCGCCGCCGACCCGCCGCGACGACTCCGCTCTCACCCCCGTCCCGGACAACGCGGAACGGCGCGTCCGAGGGGAGAGGACGCGCCGTTCCAGGGGGTGGGGAGAGGCGGGGGACTCTCCCGAGGGATGGGGACCTATGCCCGGTACTCCGGGTAGCCGTAGCCGACGACCTGCGACTTCGGCCGCACCCGCTCCTCGACCTTGCCGTTGCCGGTGTTGCCCTCGACGGTGGTCAGGGTGCCGTCTCCGTTGTCCTTGACGACGAAGCCGACGTGCTCGATCGAGGTCAGGCTCTTGCTGCCGTTCCAGGCGAAGAAGACGACCGAGCCTTCCTTGGGCTCGACGCCCCAGCGGGCGTTGTCCTTGAACCACTTGGCGTGGGTGACGGTGTAGGCGTCCCAGCCGATCGTGGAGCGGGCGCCGGTGTTCTCGCCGACCCAGGAGACGAACATCGCGCACCAGGCGGCGTTCAGGTACGCCTGGCGGTTGCCGCCGTCGCGGGCGATGGTCTCGGCCGCGCGCTGGGAGTTCATGTACCACTTCTGGAACTTGGTGCCGCCGCCGAGCGAGTTCTCGGTGGTGCCGATCTGCTGCTTGGCCAGCGTGAGTACCTGCGCGGCCGTGGGCTTGACGTCTCCGGTGCCCTCGACGGGCGGCTGCTGCTTGGCGGCCACGGCCGCGGGGACGGCGCCCGCCGCCGCCGCGCCGACCGGGCTGTCGGCCTGGGCGGGCAGGGCCGCGAACGCGGAGGCCGCGATCGCCGCACCGAGCAGGGCGCGGGCAATGTGAATCTTGGGGGTGCGAGACAGAAGATTCTTCGCCATCGAAAAGGACAACTCCTTGCTTCCATGACGCTTACCGGGTTAGCTGACGGGTTCGGGCGTGGAAGCTGCCCTACGGCGCAGTGCGCCGATTCACCCCGAAGGACTGGGTCCCCGGTTCCGCGATGGTGCGGATTCAGCGTTCACAGGCAAAGCCTGCGATTTGTTCGTGTCGGTCTGGCAACGATCTGGTAGCCCAGTCGTATGTGTTCGATGCGCCGAAGGTAATACACCAGGCAAGAGCCTGACAACTCCCGGAAAGCGCAGGTGAAGGCCGGTGCGGCGAAAAGCCCGCACCGGCCGGGGATTGCGCGTTAGTTAAAAGTCTCGGGATCGGGTCCGAGACGCCTGCCGTTGCTCAGCGCGCCGATGGCCGCGAGGTCCTCGTGGTCAAGGATGAAATCAAAGACATTGATGTTCTCCTTGATACGGGAGGGAGTGACGGATTTCGGGATCACCACGTTGCCGAGCTGGATGTGCCAGCGCAGCACGATCTGCGCGGGCGACCTCCCGTGCTTGTCGGCGAGCGCGGCGAGCGCGGGGTCTTCGAGCAGGCCCTTGCCCTGGCCGAGCGGGCTCCACGCCTCGGTGAGGATGCCGTTGGCCGTGTGGAAGGCGCGCAGCTCCTTCTGGGGCAGGTTGGGGTGGAGCTCGATCTGGTTGATGGACGGGACGATGTCGGTCTCGTCCATGAGCCGCTGGAGGTGGGCGATGCCGAAGTTCGAGACGCCGATCGCGCGCGTCCTGCCGTCTCGGTAGATCTTTTCCAGCGTTCGCCAAGCCTGTACATATTTGTCGTTCTTGGGGGCCGGCCAATGGATGAGATAGAGGTCCACATGGTCGAGCCCGAGCCGGAGAAGGCTCTCGTCGAAGGCCCGCTCGGCATGCTCGTGACCGTCGTTCCAGAGTTTGGTGGTAACGAACACCTTCTCCCTGGGCAGGCCGGAGGCCCGGACGGCCCGCCCCACCCCCTCCTCGTTGTGGTAGAGGGCGGCGGTGTCGATGTGCCGGTATCCGTTCGCGAAGGCCGTCGTCACCGCCTGCTCGGCGGCGTGGTCCGGCACCTGCCAGACGCCGAAGCCGAGCTGCGGGATCTGGACGCCGTCGGTGTTGAGCAGCAGCGAGTTCATAATCCCCATTGTTCACGCCGGGTTCCCCCCGGCTCAGGGCCGCCGGGCCGGTTTGAACCGGTCGTGAAGAAGCGATGGGCTTGGGGGGAATCGCCGCTCCAGCTGCTCTACGCCGCGTCGAGGTCGGCCGGTTCGATGCAGGCCCTCATGAACTTCGCGGGGTCATCCGGTAGAGGAGTTCCGGCCGTCCGACGCCGCCGTAGCGGGGCACCCGCGCCGCCTGGCCGATGTCCACGAGGTACTCCAGATAGCGCCGGGCCGTCACCCGCGACACCCCCGCCGCCAGGCCCGCCGCCTGAGCGGACAGGCCCTCCGGGCGCTCCCGCAGCAGCGCCGCGACGACGTCCAGCGTGTCCTGCTGCAGCCCCTTCGGCAGCCGGGAGGTGCCGCGCAGCGTCCCGAGCACCCGGTCCACGTCCCCCTGGCCCACGATCTGCCCGGCCTCCTGCCGGAACCTGGCGTGCCGCTCCAGCTTCTCCTTCAGCGCCGCGAACGTGAACGGCTTCAGCAGGTACTGCGACACCCCCAGCGACACCGCCGCCCGCACCATCTCCAGATCGCGCGCCGAGGTGACCGCGATGACGTCGCACAGCAGCCCGCGCGCCCGGATCGCCCGGCACACCTCCAGGCCCGGCAGGTCGGGCAGGTACATGTCGAGCAGCACCAGGTCCACGGGCGCCCCGCCGAGGAAACGCAGCGCCTCGCCGCCCGAGCGGACCACCCCCGACACGGTGAAGCCCGGCACCCGCCCGACGTACAGGCGGTTGGCCTCGGCGGTGATCTCCTCGTCCTCGACGACCAGCACGGAGATCACGGCAGCAGCACCCTGACGAGCGAGCCGCGTGTCTCCACCCTGCCCCCCAGCCGCCGGACGGCCTGCCCCACCAGCGCCAGGCCCAGCCCGTGCCCGTCGCCCTTCGTGGTCCAGCCCTTCGTGAACGCCTCGGGGCCGGGCAGCCCCGGGCCGTCGTCCTCGACCGTGAGCACGATGCCCTCCTGTCCGGCCCGCAGGCCCACCTCCACCCGAGTGCCCGCCTCGATCGCGTTGTCCAGCAGGTTTCCGACGATCGTCACCAGGTCGCGCGGCGGCACGCCGAGGTCGCCGAGCTCGCTGTCCTCCGAGATCACCAGTTCCACGCCGCGTTCGGCGGCCTGCGCGCTCTTGCCGAGCAGCAGCGCGGCCAGCACCGGCTCGCGCACCGAGCCGACGACCCGGTCGGTCAGCTCCTGCGCGGCGCGCAACTCGGCGGTGCCGAAGGCGACGGCCTGCTCCGTACGGCCCAGTTCCACCAACGTGATCACCGTGTGCAGCCGGTTGGCCGCCTCGTGCGCGGCCGAGCGCAGCGACTCGGCGAACCCGCGCTCGGCGTCGAGTTGCCCGGTCAGCGCCTGCAACTCGGTGTGATCGCGGACGGTCACCACGGTCCCGAGCCTGCTGGGCGCGCTGTCCACGGCGAGCACCCGGTCGCCGACCAGGTGGATCCCCTTGCCGAGGTCCGGCGCCGGTCTGCCCTCGGCGTCGGGCGGCAGCCCGAGCAGCGCGCGGGCGGCGTCGTTGCACAACGCCAGCCGTCCGTCGCGGCCGACCAGCAGCAGCCCCTCCCTGACCGTGTGCAGGACGGCGTCGTGGTGGTCGTGGATGCGGGCCAGCTCGACCGGACCGAGCCCGTGGGTCTGCCTGCGCAGCCGGGCGGTGACGAGCAGGGTGCCCGCGCCGCCGGTGGCGAGGGCGACGAGCGCGACCAGCAGCCCCCACGGGAGCTGCTTGTACAGCCTCGCGGTGATGTGCTCGACCGTGATGCCCGCGCTGACCAGCGCCTTCACCTCGGTGCCGGACACGACGGGGGTGACGGCCCGGGTGGAGGGGCCGAGCGTGCCCGTGTACGTCTCGGTGAACGTCTCCCCGGCCAGCGCCCGCTCGGTGTTGCCGAGGAAACGGCGGCCGATCTGCGCCGGGTTCGGGTGGGTGTAGCGGGTCCCGTCCGGTTCCATGATGGTGACGAAGTCGACGCCGGTCCGCACCCGGACCCGCTCCGCGTACGGCTGCAGCCGCCCGCTGGGCTCGGCGTCGCCGAGCGCGGCCAGCACCTCGGGGGAGGCGGCGACGCTCACGGCGACGGCCCGCGCGGTGCGGTCGGCCTCGTCGTTGAGCAGGTCGTGGGCCTGCACGACGGCCAGTACCGCCCCGCCCGCCACGGTGAGCGCGACCACCAGCGACTGCAGCAGGAGCATCTGACCCGCGAGGCTCCAGCGCCGCATGTCACCCTCCCGGTTTACGAAATGAACGCAATGGTGACCTGGGTCACTCCGCACCGCATAGTCGCACAAGCAGAACTCCCAGCCCAAGCCGGAGACTCCCATGCGTGATCGCACCCGATATCTCTACCTGGCCGTCATCGTCGCGGTGGTGGCGGGCGTGGCCATCGGCCTCGTCTGGCCCGACCTCGGCAAGGAACTGAAACCGCTCGGCACCGCCTTCGTCGCCCTGATCAAGATGATGATCAGCCCGATCATCTTCTGCACGATCGTGCTCGGCGTCGGCTCGGTGACCAAGGCCGCCAAGGTCGGCAGGGTCGGCGGACTGGCCCTCGGCTACTTCATCGCGATGTCCACGGTCGCCCTGGTCATCGGCCTTGTCGTGGGCAACCTGCTGGACCCGGGCGCGGGGCTCCAGCTCAGCGACGCGGCCCGGCAGAGCGCCGAGGCCGAGGCCGCCAAGGGCAGCGAGGCCAGCACCGTCGACTTCCTGCTCGGCATCATCCCGGCCACGCTCGTGTCGGCGTTCACCGAGGGCCAGGTGCTGCAGACGCTGCTCGTCGCGCTGCTGGCCGGGTTCGCGCTCCAGGCCATGGGCGCCAAGGGCGCCCCCATCCTGAACGGCGTCGCCCACATCCAGCGCCTGGTCTTCCGTATCCTCGCCATGATCATGTGGGTGGCGCCGGTGGGCGCGTTCGGGGCCATCGCCGCGGTCGTCGGCTCCACCGGCGTGGACGCGCTGCGCTCCTTCGCCGTCATCATGATCGGGTTCTACGTCACCTGCCTGCTGTTCGTCTGCATCGTCCTCGGCCCGCTGCTGTGGCTGGTCGCGCGGGTCAACCTGTGGTCGCTGCTGACCTACCTGCGCCGCGAGTTCCTGCTGATCCTGTCGACCTCGTCGTCGGAGTCCGCGCTGCCCCGGCTCATCGCCAAGATGGAGCACCTCGGCGTCAGCCGTCCGGTGGTGGGCATCACGGTGCCGACCGGCTACTCCTTCAACCTCGACGGCACCGCCATCTACCTGACGATGGCGACGCTGTTCGTCGCCTCCGCCACCGGCTCTCCGCTGGGGCTCGGCGAACAGATCTCCCTCCTCCTGTTCATGATCATCGCCTCGAAGGGCGCGGCCGGCGTCACCGGGTCCGGGCTCGCCACGCTCGCGGGCGGGCTCCAGTCGCACCGGCCCGAACTCGTGGACGGCGTCGGCCTCATCGTCGGCATCGACCGCTTCATGTCCGAGGCGCGGGCGCTGACGAACTTCGCCGGCAACGCCGTGGCGACCGTGCTCGTGGGAACCTGGACCGGCGAGTTCGACCGCGACCGCGCGGCCCAGGTCCTCTCCGGAGGCGCCCCCTTCGACGAGGCCACCCTCCTCGACGAGGACGAGGAGCACCCGCCCGCCAAGGAGCCCGCGCCGGTCGGATGATGCCGCAGTACTCCGCAGTACAAGGTGGGTGTGGAACGCGCAAACCTTTCGCCTACACGCCCACCTGCACACATAACGCCCAGTAGTCTCAGGACGTGCGACGGATATGGGTGAGGTCCCTCCGTGGACGGGTCACGCTCATCACCACCGTTGCGGCCGCGTCGGTGCTGATCCCCGCAGGCGTCGGCGGGGTTGCCGTGGCCAAGGCGGTGATCGAGGCGGGCGTCTGGAACGCCACGCGCGAGACGGCCGCCCGCACCTCCGCCGAAGTGCGCGAGTACGGCCTCCCTCCGGGTGACCTCAAGGTCACCAACCCGCACGTCGACCTGATCCAGGTCGTGAAACCGGGACCCCGCGTCGTCGCCGCCTCCGACGCCGCCGAGAGCCTGCCGCCGCTGTCCGACGTCTGGCCCACCCAGCGGGACCGGGTCGTCGACACCACGAGCTGCTCGAACGGCACCTGCCGCCATGTCACCGCCGTCCGGATGTCGCTGTCCCCCGACTCCGCCGTCGTCTACGCCGCGGAGTCCTCGCCGAAGGTCCTGTCCAGCCAGGTCCTCGACGCCGTCGTCCTCGGCCAGGTGGCCGTCCTCGTCGGCCTCGCCTCCTGGGCGACCTGGCTGGTCACCGGGCGCGCGCTGCGCCCGGTGAAGGCGATCCGCGCCGAACTCGACGAGGTCAACATCAGCGACCTCAGCAGACGGGTCACCCAGCCGAGGGGGGAGGACGAGGTGGCCGGGCTGGCCGCCTCCATCAACAGCACGCTCGCCCGCCTCGAACGCTCGGCCGAGCAGCAACGTCAGTTCGCCTCGGACGCCTCCCACGAACTGCGCACCCCGATCGCGGGACTGCGCACCCAGTTGGAGAGCGCGCAGCTCTACCCGGAGGACACCGACGTGCGCGAACTGGCCGACGGCGCCCTGCGCGACACCGACCGGCTGGAGGCGATCATCACCGACCTGCTGCTGCTGGCGCGCATCGGCTCCCGCGTCGACATGGCCAAGGAGCGGGTGGACCTCGCCGAACTGGTGCGCCAGGAGATCTCCCGCCGCAGGGACCGGGTGCCCGTCGAGCCGGAGCTGGGGGAGGGCGTGGTCGTGGACGGTGTCCGGCTGCAACTGGCCCGGCTCGTGGCCAACGTGCTCGACAACGCCGTACGGTACGCCGAGAGCGGCGTCACCCTCGACCTGAGCGCGCACGAGGGCCAGGCCGTACTCGTGGTCGAGAACGACGGCGCGGAGATCCCGGAGGAGGACCGCGAGCGCATCTTCGAGCGCTTCACCCGCCTCGACGCCGCCCGCAGCCGCGAGGCGGGCGGCACCGGGCTGGGTCTCGCCATCGCGCGCGCCATCGCACTCGCCCACATGGGCACGATCGCCGTCGAGGACCGCACCGGCGGCGCCCGCTTCGTGCTGCGCCTGCCGCTCGCCCCGTGACACTCAGGTCGTCCATCCCCTTGTTTTGCCGTTTCGGCAACGAAGTTTGTCACTAGGCGCGCTCATCGCCGACGCTCTGAGGCATGAACGACGTCCTGGTCATCGGCGGCGGCACGGCCGGGCTCAGCGGAGCGCTGACCCTGGCCCGTGCCCGCCGCGCCGTCCTCGTGATCGACTCCGGCAGCCCGCGCAACGCCCCGGCGGGCGGCGTCCACAACTACCTGGGCCGGGAGAACACCCCGCCCGCCGAACTCCTCCGCATCGGGCGAGAGGAGGTGCGCTCGTACGGCGGGAGGATCCTCGACGGCACCGCCGTGAGCGCCGAGCGCGCGGGCGGCGGCTTCACCGTCACCCTCGCCGACGGGAGCGCGGTGCGCGGCCGCCGCCTGCTGGTGGCCACCGGCGTGAGCGACGAACTGCCCGAGATGCCCGAGCTGCTTGGACTGGCCGAACGCTGGGGCCGCGACGTGCTCCACTGCCCGTACTGCCACGGCACCGAGGTGGCCGAGCGGCCGGTCGGCGTCCTGTCCACCGGGCCGCTGGCCGAGCACACGGTGCTGCAGTGGCGGCAGTGGACCTCGCGCCTGGTCCTGCTCACCCACACCGGCCCCGCGCCGAAGGACCCCGGACTGCTGGCCGCGCGGGGGATCGGCGTCGTGGACGGCGAGGTGAGCGGCCTCGACGTCGCCGGCGACCGCCTCACCGGCGTCACCCTCGCGGGCGGCCGGAAGGTGCCGCTGGAGGCGCTCGTGGTCGCCCCCCGCCCCGTCGTGCACAGTGGTCTTCTGAGCGGCCTCGGCTTGGAGCCGGTCCCGCTGGAGATGGCCGGGCACGTGGTCGGCGAGCGCGTCGCCGCCGACCCCACCGGCGCCACGCGGGTGCCGGGAGTGTGGGTGGCCGGCAACGTGTCCGACCCGATGGCCCAGGTCATCGTGTCCGCGGCCGCGGGCATGCGGGCCGGGGCCGCGATCAACGCCGACCTCATCGCCGAGGGCCCGTAGGAGCGGACCCCGGAAGGATCTTCCCGATCTCCGGATGCGGGCGTAGCGTCCGGCTTGCTGACCGTTTCGTTTCTGAGGAGATCGAGCATGCGGCAAGCCATCGTGGTCGCGGCGGCCCTGGTTCTCGCGGTGTCGGCCTGCGGCGGCGGAGGGGTGCCAGGCCCGGTGGGCCGCACCGCCGTCCCGCCCCGGGCCGACACCGGGACCCCCGGTGAGATCACCTGGTGGGACACCACCCGGCCCGACAGCGAGGGCCCGGTCTTCCAGGAGCTGATCAAGGAGTTCGAGGCCGCCAACCCCGGAACCCGGGTGAAGTACGTCAACGTCCCCTTCGACCAGGCGCAGAACAAGTTCCAGACCGCCGCCCAGGCGGGCTCGGGCGCGCCCGACGTGATCCGCGCCGAGGTGGCCTGGACCTCCCAGTTCGCCTCCCTCGGCTACCTGCAGCCGCTCGACGGCACCAGGGCCGTCGCGGAGCAGGACGACTTCCTGCCCGGCCCCCTCAGCAGCACCAGGTACCAGGGCAGGACGTACGCGGTGCCGCAGGTCACCGACACGCTCGCGCTGCTGTACAACCGAAGGCTGCTGGAGAAGGCCGGGCACCGGACACCGCCGAGGACCGTGTCCGAGCTCAAACAGGTCGCGCTCGACGTCAGGGCCAAGGCCGGCGTCCCCGGCCTCGCTCTCAACGTCGACGCCTACTTCCTGCTCCCCTTCATGTACGGCGAAGGCGGCGACACCCTCGACGTGCCCAACAAGAAGATCGTCGTCGACTCGCCCGCCAACGTGCGCGCCATGGCCTCGGTCGCCGACCTGATCTCCTCGGGCGCCGCCGCGAAGCCGGCCGTCCAGGACAGCTACGTCAACGCGATGACCGCCTTCAAGGAGGGCAGGACCGCGATGATCTACAACGGCCCGTGGGCGCTGTCCGAGGTCTACCAGGGCAAGGAGTTCGCCGACCGGGCCAACCTCGGCATCGCGCCCGTACCGGCCGGATCGGTGCGGGCCGGCGCCCCCACCGGCGGACACAACCTGGCGATCTACGCCGGTTCCGGCAACCTGCCGGCCGCCTACGAGTTCGTCCGCTTCATGACGTCCAGGACGAGCCTGGCCCGCATGTCGGGAAAGCTCGGCCTGCTTCCGCCGCGCGCCTCGGCCTTCACCGACCTCGCCGTCGTCGCCAACAAGGACGTCACCGCCTTCAAACCCGTCCTCGACGCCGCCGTGCCGAGACCCTGGATCCCCGAAGGCGGGCGGCTGTTCGAGCCGCTGCTGCAGGGCTACCAGGCGCTCGTCGGCGGCAAGGAGAGCCCGGAGCAGATGACCAGGACCGTCGCGGACAAGTATCGGAGCATCTTCAAGGGCTGGAGCTGACCCCGGCGTGCGCCTCCTCCGGCACCGCCACTGGTACGCCTGGGCCATGACCGCGCCGGTGCTGATCGTCATGGCCGTGCTGGTCGGCTGGCCGCTGGCGCGCGGCCTGTACCTGTCGCTGACCGACGCCACCGAGGCCACCGTGGGCCGCACGATCGGCGTCAACGTCGTCCCGCCGAGCTACGGGTTCGTCGGTCTGGACAACTACCTCGCCGTCCTCGGCAGCGGCCTGTTCTGGGCCAAGCTCGGCTGGACCGCCGTGTGGACGCTCGCGTGCGTCGGCCTGCACTACGGTCTCGGCCTTGGCCTGGCCGTCCTGCTGAACCGCCGCATGCGGCTGCGCTCCCTCTACCGGGTGCTGCTCGTGCTGCCGTGGGCGGTGCCCTCGTTCGTCGCCGCCTTCGTCTGGCGCTACCTCTACAACAGCGACTACGGCGTCTTCAACGCCATGCTGAAGGCCGCCGGGCTGGGGCCCGTGGGCTGGCTGGACGAGCCGTTCACGGCGCGGATCGCGGTCATCGCGGTCAACGTGTGGCTCGGCGTGCCGTTCACGATGATCGCGATGCTCGGCGGGCTCCAGGCGATCCCGAAGGAGTTGCACGAGGCGGCCGAGGTGGACGGCGCCTCGCCTCGGCAGCGGTTCGCGCACGTGACGCTGCCGTCGCTGCGGGCCGTGTCGAGCACGGTGATCCTGCTCGGCACCATCTGGACGTTCAACATGTTCCCGGTGATCTTCCTGGTCACCGGGGGCGGGCCGGGCGGCGAGACCGAGATCCTCGTGACCTACGCCTACCGCGAGGCCTTCACCGGGGTCCGGGACTACGCGGGCTCGGCCACCTGGGGCGTCGTCATCCTGTTGCTGCTCGTCGTGATGGCCGTGGGCTACCGGCGGGCGCTACGCCGTACAGGGGAGGTGTGGTGAGAGGTCCGCGCCCGAGGGGTGAGAGGGGGCCGCTCGCGTCGTTCGTGCTGCACACGACGCTCGTGGCCGCCTCGCTCGTGTCCGTCTTCCCGGTCGTCTGGCTGGTGCTGACCTCGCTCAAGCCGCGCGACGGGTGGCTGTCGAGCGAACCGAGGGTCTTCGACAGCCCGTCCCTGGACAACTACGGCCGGGTGCTGACCGAGACGGCCTTTCCCTCGTGGCTGCTCAACTCGGTGCTCGTCGCCGGGCTGACCACGGTGGCCGGGGTCTTCCTCGCCGCCACCACGGGGTATGCGATCAGCCGGTTCCGCTTCCCCGGGCACCGGTGGGTGATGTGGACGCTGCTGGTCACGCAGATGTTCCCGGTGGCCGTGCTCATCGTGCCGCTGTACGACCTGATGGCCGCGCTCCGGCTGCTCAACCGGCTGCCCGGCCTGGTGGTCGCGTACATGACGGTCGCGGTGCCGTTCTGCGCGTGGATGATGAAGGGCTACTTCGACGCGATCCCCAGAGAGATCGACCAGGCGGGGATGGTGGACGGGCTGGGCCCGTTCGGCGCGTTCGCGCGCATCGTGCTCCCGCTGGCCAGGCCCGGTCTCGCGGTGACCGCCTTCTACTGCTTCATGACCGCCTGGGGTGAGATCGCCTACGCGAGCGTCTTCATGAACGAGGAGGAGCGGCGCACTCTCGGCGCCGGACTCCAGCGGTTCGTGGGCCAGCACTGGTCGGACTGGGGGCTGCTCACCGCGGCCGCCGTCCTCATCGCGGTCCCCGCGGCCGCGGTGTTCCTGCTCGTCCAGCGCCATCTGGTGAAGGGGCTGACGGCGGGGGCCACGACGATGTGAGGACGGCGGCTCCGGGCGCCCGGCCTGAGTCCGGCGCCGCCCACGCGGCCGTCACGCCGGCGGAGAACACCGCGTCGTACCCGCTGACCGCGATGCCGGCGGCCACCTCCGGCTGCCGGGAGGGAGGGTCCGGCCGATCCTCGCCGTCGCGGAGACGGCCGAAGATCTCCCACGGTTCGATCTCCTCCGCGATGTAGAAGCCGGTGGTACGACCCGTGTCGTCCAGTGCGGAGGCGCTGGTCAGGGTGATCAGGATGCGTCTGGGCATGGTCGTTCCCTCCTGCGGTGGGGTGATCCGTCGTCGACCGATCTGAACTGTACAGATCAGTTCGCATGAACTCAACCGTACAGTTCAGATCGTGGTTAGGATGAGGGGTATGACCCCGATCTCGCGAGATGCCCCGTCCGGAGAACGCGCCGCGCGGAAGCGGGCCGCCATCGTGCGGGCCGCGCGTCAGGAGTTCCTGCGGAAGGGGTTCAACGCCGGCATGGATGTGATCGCCGCCAAGGCGGGCGTGTCGAAGGTGACCGTCTACAACCACTTCAGCAGCAAGGAGGAGCTGTTCGCCGAGATCGTCCATGAGGCCCTCGAACAGGCCTTCCACGACACCATGGTGAAGATGCGCGAGCGGCTGGAGGTCGCCGACGAGATCCGCGAGATCCTCACCACCACGGCCGAGGGCTGGGTGGAGGGGATCGCCCAGCCGGACGTCCTGGCCCTGCGCGCCCTGATCGCCGGAGAGGGCCGCAGGTTCCCCGAGCTCGGCCGCGCCTGGCGGGAGAAGGGCCCGGCCCGGTTCACCGCCGTCCTGTCGGAGGCGCTCAGCCGGCACGACGGGCTCGACATCCCCGACATGCGCCTGGCCGTCATCCAGTTCTACGCGCTGGTGCTCTACCCGCACATCATCCACAGTGCCTACGGCGAGACCTTCGACGCCGAGACCACCCGGGCGCTCATCGACAAGGGGGTGGACATGTTCCTCCGCTACTACCAGGCTCCCGCCTGACCCGATTCTGTCGGTCCCGACCTGGATGATGGGACCATGACCGACGCACCTCCGATCACCGCGCTCGCCGACCAGGCCGCCTACGCCGAGGCCGTGCAGCTGGCCGTCGACGCCTCCGCCGCCTACTACGGCGACGGCACCTCGCCGCTCGACGACGACGCCTACGACCGGCTGGTGCGCGGCATCGCCGCCTACGAGGCCGAGCACCCGGGCGAGGTGCTGCCAGGCTCGCCCACGGGCAAGGTCGCGGGCGGCGCCGTCACCGGCGACGTCCCGCACACCGTGCCCATGCTGAGCCTCGACAACGTCTTCGGCGCCGAGCAGCTCGCCGACTGGGCCGCCTCCCTCGAACGCAGGCTGGGCCATCCGGTCGCCACCTGGTCGGTCGAGGCCAAGCTCGACGGTCTCGCCATCTCCGCCCGCTACCAGCGCGGCCGCCTCGCCCAGCTCGTCACCAGGGGCGACGGTGCCGCGGGCGAGGACGTCTCCCACGCCATCGGCACCATCGTGGGCCTGCCGGAGCGCCTGGCCGACCCGCTCACCGTCGAACTGCGCGGCGAGGTCATGATGACCTCGGCCCAGTTCGCCGACGCCTGCGCCAAACGTCAGGCCCACGACGGCACCACCTTCGCCAACCCGCGCAGCGCGGCCGCCGGCACCCTGCGCGCGCAGGACCGGCCGTATGTGTGCGAGCTCACCTTCTTCGGGTACGGCGCGCTGCCGCCACAGGACGACGAGTCCGAGCAGGCCGCCTCGCTGCGCACGCTCGCCCACAGCGAGGTCATGCGCTGGGTGGCCGGGCAGGGCGTCCAGACCACCGAGGTCACCTCGGTCGCGGGCATCGTCGCCACCACCCTGGAGGAGGTGCTCGGACGGGTCGAGCAGATCGCCGCCGCCCGCGCCGACCTGCCGTTCGGCATCGACGGCATCGTGATCAAGTGCGACCTCGCCGCCGACCAGGAGGCCGCCGGGTTCAGCTCGCGGGCGCCGCGCTGGGCGGTCGCCTACAAGCTGCCCGCCACCGAGAAGATCACCAAGCTGCTCTCCGTCGAGTGGAACACCGGCCGCACCGGCATCATCGCGCCGCGCGCGGTGCTGGAGCCGGTCGAGCTCGACGGCTCCGTCGTCACCTACGCCACCCTCCACAACGTCGCCGACATCGGCCGCCGGGGGCTCATGCTGGGCGACAGCGTCGTCGTCTACAAGGCGGGCGACGTGATCCCGCGCGTCGAGTCACCCGTCGTCCACCTGCGCACCGGCGACGAGCAGCCGATCGAGATCCCGCAGGTCTGCCCCTCGTGCGGCGACGCCATCGACACCTCGCAGGAACGGTGGCGCTGCGTGCGCGGGCGCGGCTGCCGCGCCATCGCCTCCATCGTCTACGCCGCCGGCCGCGACCAGCTCGACATCGAGGGCCTGGCGGAGAACCGCATCCTCCAGATGCTGGAAGCCGGGATGATCGCCGACTTCGCCGACCTGTTCACCCTCGACCGCGACCGGCTGCTCGACCTGGAACGCATGGGGGAGATCTCCACCGACAAGCTGCTGGCCGCCATCGACCAGGCCCGCGCCCGGCCGCTGAGCCGCGTGTTCACCGCGCTCGGCGTCCGTGGCACCGGCCGGTCGATGAGCCGCCGCATCGCCCGCCACTTCGGCACCATGGCCGCCATCAGGGCCGCCGACGCCGAGGCGATCCAGGAGGTCGAGGGCATCGGCCCGGAGAAGGCGCCGGTCGTGGTGGCCGAACTGATCGAGGTCGGCCCACTGATCGACAAACTGGTCCTGGCCGGGGTCAACATGACCGAGCCCGGCGTCACCGCGCGCGAGCCCGGCGCCGAGGCCCCAGAGGGCGTGGAGCCCGGTGCCGATTCCGCCCTGCCGCTGAGCGGGATGTCGGTGGTCGTCACGGGCGCGATGAGCGGCCCGCTGGCCGCCCTGTCCCGCAACGAGGTGAACGAGCTGATCGAACGGGCGGGCGGCAAGGCGTCCTCCAGCGTGTCGGCCAAGACGTCGCTGCTGGTGGCGGGGGAGAAGGCCGGTTCCAAGCGGACCAAGGCCGAGGGCTTGGGCGTCCGGGTGACGACCCCCGAGGAGTTCGCCGACCTCGTCGCCGCTCTGCTCTGAGCGCGGTCGTCGTCACGGAAGCCGGCGCGCGTCCCCATCATCGATGTCAGCCGAAGACGGCGTCCCTGGCCAGGTCGAGGGCGGTCAGTACGGCGCCCTGGAGGATGGCGTTGCCCTCGACCGTGCTCACCAGCACCTCCGTCGGGGCCGGTGACAGGGTCGCCAGGCGCTCGCCGACCAGGGCGGCGAACTCCTCGCCGCCCGCGCGGCCCCGGCTGCCGCCGATGACGGCCAGACCCGGATCGACCACGGCCACGGCGGGGAACAGCCCCCGGGCGACCTGCCAGGCCAGCTCGTCGTACGGCACGGCCGGCGGCTCGACCGCGCAGCACAGCGTGCGGCCCGCCGCCTCGATCAGGCCGAGTTCCCCCGCGCCGCCCGAGCGGCCCTTGCGCACCCGGCCGTCGAGGAAGACCGCGCCGCCGACGCCGTCGTCGTCGAGCCACAGCAGCACGAAGTCGGCCCGGTCGCGGGCGGCGCCGAGGCGGTGCTCGGCGATGGCGGCGAGGTTGGTCTCGTTGTCGAGGACGACGTGGGCGCCGGTGCCGGCTCGCACCCGGTCGAGGACGTCCGCGCTCCAGCCGGGCACGCCGTTGTCCGTGGTCAGCCCGCTCGTGTGCGGGTGGACCAGGCCGGGAGCGCCGAGCACGACGCTCTGCAGCGGGCGGCCGTCCGCCGCCCGCGCGAGCGTGGCGACGAGCGCGCCGGCCAGGTCGGTGCCGGCCGGGTGGTCGGCCTCGCCTACGGTGCGGCCGACGAGGTCGGCGACGGCGCCCCTCAGGCCGGTGCGGCGGATGTCGACCCCGGCGACGTGGGCGCGCTCGGCGACGAGGCCGTAGCAGCGGGCGTTGGGGCCGCGCCGGTCGCCGCCGGACTCGCCGGTGACCTCGATGAGCCCGGCGGTGCGCAGCCGGTCGATCAGGTCGGAGATCGTCGGCCGGCTCAGCCCGGTCAGCTCGCGAAGTTGCGGGGCGGTGAGCGGCCCCTGGTCAAGGAGCAGGTCGAGGGCGAGCCGATCGTTGATCGCGCGCGCCGTCGCCGGGGTCGCCGTCTTCATGTCAGACATATTAGTCAGGGATCCTGCCGGATAAAGTCTTTTCATCAGGAACCCTACCTGTTAATTTCTCAGGCGTGACTCCCCACCGCGCCATCGCCCTCGTCTTCGCCCTTCACGGCGCCGTCGCGGGCAGCCTCGCCACCCGCATCCCCTGGCTGCAGGACCACTTCGAGCTCAGCCCCCAGATGCTGGGCTTCGTCCTGCTGTGCCAGCCGATCGGCGCCTTCATCGCGATGCCGACCGCCAGCCGGCTCAGCTATCGCATCGGCGGGCGCACCGCCACCCGCCTGCTGATCGCGGTGTGGTGCGCCATGCTGGCCGCCCCCGCACTGGCTCCCACGCCCGCCGTCCTGTTCGGCTTCTTCGTCCTGTACGGCATGGCCGCCGGAACCTCCGACGTGGTCATGAACGCCCACGGCGTCGCCCTCGAACGCCAGTTGGGCCGCTCGATCATCGCGGGACTCCACGGCATGTGGAGCGTCGGCAGCCTCGTGGCCGGCGGCGTCGGCGTGGCGGCCGCCCACTACGCCGTCGACGCCCGTATCCACCTGTCGATCATGGCGGCGATCCTGCTGGGCGCGGCACTGGCCGTCGGCAGGGGACTCCACCACGACACGGCCAGTGCCCAGGGACCCGTCCCGCGCAGGTTCGCGCTGCCGACGCGGGCGATCGTCGGCATCGGCCTCGTCGGCTTCTGCGGCACCTTCGCCGAGGGCGCCACCGCCAACTGGGCCGCCGTGTACATGACCAAGGTCACCGAGGCCGGGCCGGGTACCGCCGCCGCCGCGTACACGGTCTTCATGCTGCTCACGGCGGGCTGCCGGCTCGTCGCCGACCGGTTCGTGCGGCGGGTCGGCGCCGACACCGTCGTACGGCTCGGCGGCGTGCTCGCGATCGTCGGCGGCGTGATCGTCGTGTTCTCGCGGGTGCCCGCGTTGTCGATGGTGGGCTTCGGGTTCATGGGGGCGGGGCTCGCGGTGGTGGTGCCGCTGGTCTTCCTCGCCGCCTCCCGCGCCGGGGACACCCCCGCGGAGGGTGTCGCCGGCGTCGCGACGATCACGTACCTGTCCGGGCTGATCGCGCCCGCCGTCACCGGATGGGCGGCGGGTACCTTCTCCTATCCGCTGGCCTTCGCCCTGATCACCCTGGTGGTGGTGGGCATGACGGTCTTCGCGGGCGTGCTGCGTCCCAAGGGCGATGAAAGGGAGAACGTCACGGCCGCGACGTGATCTGCTGGACCGCCCAGCCGTTGCCGTCGGGGTCGGACAGGAACACGAACCCCGCGTTGTTCAGGTCGTCGTCGTCCGTTGCCGCGCGGAACCCGTCAGGGCTCGCGAACCGTACCTCGGAGACCTCGACGCCCCGGCCCGCGAGTTCCGCGCGGGCCTTGCGGACGTCGTTGACGACGAGTTGCAGGCCCTGCAGCGCGCCCGGCGCCGTCTCGGTGAGGCCGGTGCCGATCACCACGGAGCAGCCGGAGCCGGGCGGCGTCAGCTGGACGAAGCGTCGCTCGCCCGCGCCGGTGTCGTGGTCGACGGCGAAGCCCAAGCCCTTCTCGTAGAACGTCCGGGCCCGGTCCACGTCGGAGACGGGGACCACGACGACCTCAAGAGTCCAGTTCATGCGGTGAGTCCTTCCAGGATCTCGTCCAGGCGGGCGTAGCCGTGGGCCAGCCCGCTCTCCATCGGTGAGCGCAGGGCCGCCTCGCGCACCTCGCGCGAGGGGAAGCGGATGGTGGTGGTCAGCACAGTCAGCTCAGGCAGCTCAGGCAGCTCAGGCGGCCCGCCGCTCTCGGCCAGCTCGGCCGTGACCAGCGCCTCGCCCTCCACCCACTGGTCGTCGTACGACTCGGTGTAGGCGAGCCGTTCGCCGGGCACGACCTCCACGTAGTGGCCGCCGTGCCCCATCTTCTGGCCGTCCGGCCCGGTGGACACGAACCGCCAGGCGCCGCCGGGGCGCAGGTCGACCTCGCACTCGACCAGCCGCCAGCCCTGGGCGCCGAGCCAGCGCACGAGCAGCTCGGGGCGGGTCAGCGCGTCGAACACCAGGTGGCGGGGTGCGTCGAAGGAGCGCACCACGACCAGGTCGCGGGCGCCGGGCGCCGATACGGTCACTGCTCTCACGGGCCTTCTCCCTTCAGCTCGTCCAGCAGGGCGTCGAGCTGTCCGTAGTTCTCCTGCCAGTACGCGCGGTAGGCGGCCAGCCAGTCGGTGGCCTCCTCAAGGGGGGCCGCGCGCAGCCTGCAGGGGCGGCGCTGCGCGTCGCGGCCGCGGGTGATGAGCCCGGCGCGTTCCAGCACCCGCAGGTGCTTGGAGATCGCGGGCTGGCTCATCGCGAACGGCTCGGCCAGCTCGGTCGGGGTGGCCTCCCCGTGCCGCAGCCGGGCGAGTATCGCCCGGCGCGTCGGATCGGCCAGCGCCGCGAACGTGGCATCCAAACCAGCAGGTTTAATAACCATATGGTTTTGTATCCTGGCCGGAGGGTCACTGTCAATCCGCCCTGCGGCGGAGCCCGCCCCGCTGTGCCTCGCCGGGCGGCCTCCGGGGAAGCATGCCGCCCCGGAAGTCGGACGCCGCCGTGACGACGCTTCCTCGTCCGCCGGTCGTCATAGGCGCGGGCGCCGGTCTTCGGGCAGGCCGGAGCGGGTGCCATCAAGACCGAATGCGGAGTTCGGGGGTGTTCGTGAGGAAAGGGTGGGGATGGTGAGGGAAGGATGTGAAATACGCATGGAACACCGTGGAAACCTCGACACGGCAGGGTGGGCCGGGAAAGGGGGCGGATGATGCTGCTTCGATTGCGGGTGTCGCTGCCGGATCGGCCTGGAGGGCTGGGGCAACTGGCCCGCGCGCTCGGGACACTGGGCGCCGACATCCTGCAGGTGACGGTGCTGGAACGGGAGTCGGGGCGGGCGGTGGACGAGTTCACGCTCGACTGGCCGGGCAGCGCGTCGGACGTCGCCGACCGGTTGACCGGCGTCCCCGGCGTACGGGTGGAAGGGGTCTGGCCCACGCGGGAGACGCCCGGCAGTTCGCCCGACTACGACCTGCTCATCCAGGTCGTCGCCGACCCGGGGCGCGGTTACGCCACCCTGGTGGACGCGCTGCCCGCGCTGTGCGGCGCCGACTGGGCCGTGGCGCTGGCCGAGGGCTGCGTCAGGCACGCCAGCATGGGCGCCCCGGGCGAGTACGCCCTCCCGGACCCGCCGCCGCGCGCGGTGGCCCGCCCGGGGGAGGACATCCTCCTGATGGTCATCCCGGTCGAGGCCATGCACGTGGTGGTGGCCAGATCCCAGGGCCCGGCCTTCCACCGCGCCGAACTCCACCGGGCCACCCGTATCTGCGACATGGTCTCCCGGCTGACGCTCGCCTGAGCGCCGGCCCGCGAACACGCCCGCGTCGACCCGGTGAGCGGGGCCCGCCGCCGGTCGGCCGGTACCGGGGGGCTCAGGTGGCGAGGGCGCGGGCGAGGACGGCCTCGACGACCTCGCTCTTGGCGTCGGCGTAGTTCTGGACGTAGGCCCAGGTGCGTCCCGCGAGTTCCCGCTTGGTGGCCGCGTACAGCTCCCGGTCCCGCTCGTCGGAGCGCAGGCGGTCGCGGAAGGCCAGCATGCGGCGCACCTCCTCGCAGTCGGTCGGCAGCACGTGCAGGTTGACCGGCATCGGACCGGCCTCGCGTTTGAGCACCCGGTGCTCGTACCACTCGGGCTCGCGGATGTGCAGCGCGAACCCGAGGGGTGCGAGCGCGGGCACGTAGGCGCTCTCGTCGGCCGGGTCGTCCAGGCAGAGCAGGACGTCGAGGATCGGCTTGGCCGGCAGGCCCGGCACCGAGGTGGAGCCGACGTGCTCGACGGCCACCTCGCCCAGCGCGTCCCGGACGGCGGCGGCGGTGACCGCGTAGTGGCGGGGCCAGGCGGGGTCGTGATCGACCAGCGTGACCTGCCCGTCGAGGCGCGTCGGCGCCCCGACGTGGGCTTTGCGGATCTCCTCTTCGCTCATGCTCATGGGAGCGATGGTGTCAGACGGGCAGCATCCGGAGCACGCCGTCGCGCAGGCGGGGGTGCCGGGTGGTGATGAACCGGTGCAGGCTGCGCGAGGCGAGGGCCACCCGCTGGGACGGCCGGCGCCGTTCGGCGTCGTAGGCGCGCAGCGCGGCGGGCAGGTCGGCGTGCGTGGCGACGGCCCTCGACAGCGCCTCGCTGTCGAGGATGGCCGAGCACGCGCCCTGTCCGAGGTTCGGCGTCATGGCGTGGGCCGCGTCGCCGACGAGCGCCACCCGCCCGCCGTGCACGTACGTCGGCAGGGCGGGGTGCAGGTAGCGCATCCGGTAGCCGATCCACGTCGCCGGGTCGGTCGCGGCCAGCAGCCGGGGGATCGGGTCGTGCCAGCTCGCGAAGTACGGCCGCACCGACGCCGCCTCGGCGGGGGAGGGCAGTACGGCGTACCAGTTGGTGCGGCCGGGCTCGACGGGGGTGTAGCCGAAGAACGCGCCGTCGCCCCAGGTCTCGCCGTGGACGTCCACGTCGGTGTCGGCGACGCCGATCCAGGCCATGGTGCCGACCTCCCGCTGGGCCGTCCGGCCGCCGAAGTAGGCGGCCCGCACACCGCTGCCGATGCCGTCCGCCCCCACGACGAGGTCGTAGCCGGACAGCTCGGCCGGATCGCCGACGCGCTCGCCGTACCTGATCTCGATGCCGTCGAGCGCGTCGAGCAGGATCCGCAGCAGGTGCGGGCGCGCGATGAGCCGCTCGGGCCGCCCGCCCCTTCGTTCGACGCGATCCAGCGGCAGGCGGGTGAGCGTCCGCCCGCCGGGTTCGCGGATGGCCGCCTGCCGGTACGGCACCGCCTTGCGCAGGAACGCCTCGCCCAGTCCGAGCCGGTCGAGGGCCTTCTGCGCGGGCGGGTTGATGCCGAACGCCGCACCGCCGAACCCGTCGAGTTCGGCGCGGCGTTCGATCACGGTGATCTCCCAGCCCGCGCGCCGTAGCCCGACGGCGGTGGCCAGCCCGCCCACGCCCGCACCCACGATGACCGCCTTGCCGCCCATGTCGTCCTCCTCAGAAGTTCTTACCCCATTTGTGGTACCACGGATGGGGTGAACTTGGCAAATGCGCACGTCGCGCGGGATCATGCCTAGCTAAACGTTTAACCCAGAGATTGGCGGTGCCCGTGGATCGGCCGAACGTGCTCCTCATCTGCGTCGACGAATGGCGCGGCGACTGCCTGTCCGCCGCCGGGCACCCCCACGTCGAGACCCCGCACCTCGACGAACTGGCCCGGCGCGGCACCCGCTTCGAGCGCGCCTACTCCGCCACCCCGACCTGCGCGCCCGCCCGGGTCGCGCTGTTCACCGGCCAGTCGCAGGAACGGCACGGCCGCGTCGGCTACGACGACGGCATCCCCTTCGACGCCGCCCACCCCGTGACCCTGCCGAGGGAGTTCGCCAAGGCCGGATACCACACGCAGGCCATCGGCAAGATGCACGTCTGGCCGGAGCGCAGCCGCATCGGCTTCGACGACGTCGTCCTGCACGACGGGTTCCTGCACCACTCCCGCCGCGCCCACCGCCAGCAGTTCGCCTTCTTCGACGACTACGTCCCCTGGCTGCGCAGGCAGCCCGGCGTCTCACCCGACGCCGACTACTTCGACCACGGCGTGAACTGCAACTCCATCGTCGCCAGGCCCTGGGACAAACCCGAGCACCTGCACCCCACCCACTGGATCGGCACCCAGGCGATCGAGTGGATGTACCGGCGCGACCCGACCCGGCCGTTCTTCCTCTACCTGTCCTTCCACCGGCCGCATCCGCCGTACGACCCGCCGGCGTGGGCGTTCGAGCAGTACCTCGGGATCGATCCGTACGAGCCCGTCGTCGGAGACTGGGAGCAGGCGTGGGCGGAGTTCCGCCGCGACGGCGACTACCAGGCGAGCATCGGCCGCATCCCGCCGCACGTCGTCCACCGCGCCAGAGCGGGCTACTACGGGCTGATGACCCAGATCGACCTGCAGATCAACCGGATCCTGGAGTCCCTCGCCGACTTCGGCCTGTACGACGACACGGTCGTCGCCTTCACCTCCGACCACGGCGAGATGATGGGCGACCACCACATGTTCCGCAAGGGCGTCCCGTACGAGGGTTCGGCGCGCATCCCGTTCATCGTCGCCGACGCCCCGAGCAGGGGCGGCCCGGCCTCTGTCGCCGACGAGGTCGTGGAACTGCGGGACGTCATGCCGACGCTGCTCGACCTCGCCGGGCTGCCCGTCCCCGAGACCGTGGACGGCCGCAGCCTGGCCGGCCACCTGCGGGGCGAGCCCGGCCCGCGCCGCGAGTACCTGCACGGCGAGCACGTCTACTGGGGGCAGTCGCTGCAGTGGATGACCGACGGCAGGACGAAGTACGTGTGGGGCTCGGCCAAGGGCGTCGAGCAGCTCTTCGACCTGGAGACCGACCCGCACGAGCTGCGCGATCTGTCCGGGCTGCCCGAGCACGCCGCCACGCGCGCCCTGTGGCGGGACCGGCTCGCGCGGGCGCTGGAAGGGCGGGAGGAGGGCTTCGTCGAGGACGGCGAACTCGTCACCGGACGGCCGGTGACCACCGTCCTCGAACACACCCGGGCCCGGATCTGAGCTGTCACGGCAGGGTGGTGGCCCGCTCGTGCAGGGTCCAGGGGACCGCGCGCACCCGGGGGAGCGACGCCTCACCGGACAGCCGCGACAGCAGCAGCCCGGCGATCGTCGCGAAGATCGCCTCGGGACCCGCCGAGGTGAGCGGCGGATCGGCCGCCGCGCCCTCCGGGGTGTTGCCCGCGCCGACGATCTCCAGCTCGCCGGGGACGGCGACGCCGAGCCGGTGCGCCGCCCACAGCGCGGCCATGGCCGCCAGGTCACTCTGCGCGAAGATCGCGCCCGGCCGGTCGGCGCCGCTCAGCAGGTCGATCGCCGCCCGGTAGGCGACCTCGCGCGACGGACCGGTGAAACGCACCAGGCCGGGGTCCACCGGCAGCCCGGCGCGCGCCAGACCCTGGAGGTAGGCGGTGTGGCGAGCGCCGTCCGTGCCGCCGAGGCAGGCCACCCGGCGGTGCCGGGAGGTCAGCAGGTCCATGGCGGCGGCGCAGGCCGCGCTCTCGTCCGAGACGACCGCGTCGAACCCGCGCGGCTCCAGGGCGCCGGCGCCGTGCACGACCAGGGACACGCCGCGCGCCGCCAGCGCCTCCAGCCGGGGGACGGCGTCGGCGGACGCCTCGATCACGGCCCCGTCGGCGCCGCCTCTGAGCAGGAACGTCTCCCAGTCGCCGTCCACGAGGATCAGCGTGCTGAACCCGGCCGGGCCGAGCGTCCCGGACACCTCCTGGGCCATGGCCCGGCTCCAGGGGGTGTGCGGGTGGCGCAGCACCAGGCAGACCTGATGGGTACGGCCGGTGCGCATGCTCTGCGCCTGCCGGTTGGGGACGTACCCGAGTGCGTCGGCGGCGGCGACGACCCGCCGCCGCGTGGCCGCGCTGATCCGCGTGTTGCCGCCCGCGCGCCCGCTGAGCACGTAGGAGACCGTGGCCACGGACACCTCGGCCCGCTCGGCCACCATCCGTATCGTCGCCCGCCCCGTCACAGTCCCAGGACGCTAGCGGCTCCGCCCCGCCCTCTCCAAACCCAACCCCCTGTCTGTCCCCTGTTACGGCGAGGCCGCCCCGCCGCCGCCCGCCGCCGCCCCCTCGCGGCCTCTCCGAGCGCCACTCCTCCGACCCCACCCCACCGCGACGCCGCCCCGCCGGCCGACTCCGTGGCTTGCGGACACGAGCCGGAGGCGGCTTGGGCCGCGCAGTTCCTGAAGTGAGCGGGATGCCCTGCACTGGCTTCCTACCGGGTGGGTTGTCGGCGCCGGGACGGTGAGGAGCCGGGTGGTGGAGTCCGGCGCACTCGGACGGCGGGAAAGGGCAGCCGAGGCCGCGCGTGACCGGGCGGCGTCGCGGCGCGATGCCGGGTCAGGGGAGTGGCGCTCGAAGAGGCCCTCGCCGAGGACGGCGGGAGGCCGTGGGGCGGCTTCGCCGTGACAGGCGGAGCTGATCTGTTCCCCCGCCCGGTCGGTGGAGACGAACCGGATCTACTTCCCCGCCCGGTGAGTGGAGACGAACCGGATCTACTTCCCCGCGCGGCGGGTGGAGTCGATGCGGGTGCCGTCCATCGTGAAGATCATGAGACGCGCCAGATCCACCGCCACCTTGGCCGCGTCGTTGACCCGCCACGCCGGCCGCACCCCCAGCCGCACGATCAGGTCCGTGCGCCGGTGGATGCCGCTGCCCGGCTGCTCCGGCTCCGGCCGCTCCTCCGCCTGCGCCCGCGTCGTGAACAGCCGCTTCACCAGCCCGCCCAGCCCGCCCCGCTCCCGCCCGTTCCCGTTGAACGCGGCGCGCGGATCCGGCGGCTCCGGCACCGGCATGCCCGGCGCCCCGCACTCCACGTAGGCGAGCCACTCGTGCCCGTGGTACTCCAGCGCCCGCACCCGCCCGAGGAAGGACGGCCCGTCGTAACTCTCCGGAACCGGCGCCAGCCCGTCCGGCCGCAGCCCGACCAGCACCTGCGTCCCGGTGTACTGCGAGATCGCGTACGCCCTGGGATCGCTCCACGGGACCGTCAGCTGGTGCGGCCCGAAGTCGAGCATCACGTACTGGTTCTGCGGCGTCCGCACGGTCGCCGCCAGCAGGTTGAGCTGCTGCGAGTTGAGGAACGCGGCCACGAACGCGGTCGCCGGGTCGTTGTAGATCTGCGCGGGCGTGCCCACGTCCTGCAGCACGCCCCTGTTCATGATGGCGATGCGGTCGGCGAGCGTGAGCGCCTCGACCTGGTCGTGCGTGACGTAGATCGTGGTCACGCCGACCGAGCGCACCAGCGCCGAGATCTCCATGCGCAACTCGGTGCGCATGCCCGCGTCGAGGTTCGACAGCGGCTCGTCCATCAGGAAGATCTTGGGCTGGCGGACGATGGCCCGCCCCATGGCCACGCGCTGCCGCTGCCCGCCGGACAGGGTGCCGGGGCGGCGGTCGAGCGTCTCGTCGATGTGCAGCGCCCGCGACAGCTCGGTGACCCGGTCGTTGACCACGTTCGGGTCGGTCTTGGCGATCTCCAGCGGGAACGACAGGTTGCCGCGCACACTGCGGTGTGGGTACAGGGCACCGTTCTGGAAGACCATGGCGACGTCGCGCTCGCGCGGCGGAAGGTGGTTGGCGAGCTTGCCGTCGAGCCACAGGTCGCCGCTCGTGACCTCCTCCAGGCCCGCGATCATGCGCAGCAGCGTGGACTTGCCGCAACCCGACGGACCTAACAGCACGAGGAACTCGCCGTCGCCCGCCTGCAAGTTCATGCGATCCACCGCCAAGTGGTGACCGGGGTAGATCTTGGTGACGTTGTCGAGGACGACCGAGCTCATGGGCAGCACCTTGCACCAGGTTCCGCTGTGATTGATGAGGTAGTACATCGCGGTTATAGCTCCATGTCCACCCTTGGCAGCGAAAAACGTCGAGCCGTGTAGACCTTCGGTCAAGTAGGGATCTCCACTCCCCATCCATGGAAGCCTTTGCGTAAACTTGCGGAAAGTTCTGTCAGGATCGAGACCAAAACGGGGGTCGGATGACCGGCTGGTGGCGCGACGCTGTGATCTACCAGGTGTACGTGCGCAGTTTCGCCGACGGCGACGGCGACGGGGTCGGCGACCTGCGAGGGGTCCGCGACCGGTTGCCGTACCTTCGCGACCTGGGTGTCGACGCCGTCTGGCTGACCCCCTTCTACACCTCGCCCATGGCCGACTTCGGCTACGACGTGGCCGACTACCGCGACGTCGACCCGCTGTTCGGCACCCTCGCCGACGCCAAGGCGATGATCGACGAGGCCCACGGCCTCGGCCTGCGGATCATCGTCGACGTCGTCCCCAACCACACCTCCTCCGCCCACCCCTGGTTCCAGGAGGCGCTGCGCGGCGTCGGCCGCGAGCGCTACATCTTCCGCGACCGGCCCAACGACTGGGAGTCGATCTTCGGCGGCCCGGCCTGGACCCAGGTCGAGGACGGCCAGTGGTACCTCCACCTGTTCGACAAGGAGCAGCCCGACCTCGACTGGGACAACCCCGAGGTGCGCGCCGAGTTCGACTCCGTGCTGCGCTTCTGGCTCGACCTCGGCGTCGACGGTTTCCGCATCGACGTCGCCCACGGCATGGTCAAGCCGCGCGACCTGCCCGACATCGGCCACGCCGACCAGATCCGGATGATCGGCAGCGACGTCGTGCCGTACTTCGACAACGACGGCGTCCACGACATCCACCGGCACTGGCGGCGCATCCTCGACTCCTACCCCGGCGAGCGCATCGGCGTCGCCGAGGCGTGGGCGCCCACCCCCGAGCGCCTGGCCCTGTACATCAGGCCCGACGAACTGCACCAGGCGTTCAACTTCCACTACCTGAGCACCCCGTGGGAGGCGGGTCGCCTGCGTGAGGCGATCGACTCCTCGCTGGCCACCGCCTCCTCCGTCGGCGCCCCCTGTACCTGGGTGCTGTCGAACCACGACGTCAAACGGCACGTCACCAGGTACGGCAGCCTCGCCCGCGCCCGCGCCGCCGCCCTGCTCACGCTCGCGCTGCCCGGCTCCGCCTACGTCTACCAAGGCGAGGAACTCGGCCTGCCCGAGGTGCTCGACCTGCCGGAGGAGGTCCAGCGCGACCCGCAGCGGCTGCGCGACCCCGACAGCGGCCGCGACGGCTGCCGCGTGCCCCTGCCGTGGACGCGGACGCTCGGCTGGAACCAGCCCTGGCTGCCCATCCCCGAGCACTGGTCGGAGCTGTCCGTCGAGGCCCAGCAGGGCGCACCCGGCTCCACCCTGGAGCTCTACCGCGCCGCGCTCGCCCTGCGCCACCACCTGTCCGGAGACCTGCGCTGGCTGCCCTCCCCCGAGGGCACCCTGCTCTTCCGGCGCGGCCGGTACGCCGTCGGCGTCAACCTGACCGGTTCGCCCGTCGACTTCGGTGTCACGGGCGAGGTTCTGATCGCCTCCGCGACGCCCGGCGCCGCCGATTCCGCAGTGTGGTGGAAAGTAGAGTAACCACCATGAACGGACACGCTCGCCTCGCCGACGTCGCCGCACAGGCCGGAGTCAGCGAGGCGACGGTCAGCCGGGTGCTCAACGGCCGGCCGGGGGTCTCGGCCACCACCCGGCAGACCGTGATGACGGCGCTCGACCTCATGGGCTACGAACGTCCCGCCCGCCTGCGGCAACGCAGCAACGGACTGGTCGGCCTGGTCACCCCCGAACTCGACAACCCGATCTTCCCCGCCTTCGCCCAGGCCGTCGAGCGGGCGCTCACCCAGCACGGCTACACGCCGGTGCTGTGCACCCGCATCCCGGGCGGGGCGCCGGAGGACGAGTTCACCGAACTGCTGGTCGACCGGGGCGTCGACGGCATCGTGTTCGTCTCAGGACTGCACGCCGACACCACCGCCCGCGTCGACCGCTACTCCCGCCTGGTCGAGCGCGGCCTGCCGATCGTGCTGGTGGACGGCTACAGCCCGCACATCTGCGCGCCGTTCATCTCCCCCGACGACCGGCTCGCCGCGCGCCTCGCCGTCCGGCACCTGGCCGACCTCGGCCACGAGCGCATCGGCCTGGCCCTCGGCCCCCGCCGGTTCGTCCCCGTCATCCGCAAGATCGAGGGCTACCGGCAGGCCATGGCCGACCTGCTCGGCGTCACCGACACCGACTCTCTCGTCGCCCACTCGCTGTTCTCCGTCGAGGGCGGTCAGGCCGCCGCCGCCCAACTGCTCGACCGGGGCTGCACCGGACTGGTCTGCGCCAGCGACCTCATGGCGCTCGGCGCGATCCGCGCCTGCCGCGAGCGCGGGCTGAGCGTGCCCGGCAAGGTGTCGGTCGTCGGCTTCGACGACTCGCCGCTGATCGCCTTCACCGACCCGCCGCTCACCACCGTGCGCAAACCCATCGGCGCGATGGCCTCCGCCGCCGCCCAGGCGCTGCTGGAGGAGATCAACGGCGTCCCGGCCAGGCACGTCGAGCTGATGTTCCGCCCCGAACTGGTCGTCAGAGGCTCGACCGGCCCCGGCCCCTCCTGACCCGCTGAAACCTCGCGATCAGGGCAGTTCGACGCGGACGCCCCGGCTCAGCGCGGAGTCGTGGAGTTCGACGAGCTGCGGCTCGACCGACTTCGGCACCTCGAACTCCAGCGCCCCGGCGAACGAGGCGTCCGGGTCGATGCGGACCGGCGTGACCTCCTTGCCCGAGGCGTCCAGCAGCCTGAGACCGGGGTGGGGGTCGTCGTCCTCGCCGAGCAGCTTCTGCTGCCCCGGGTACAAAACTCTGGCCTCCGCGCCGACGTTCTTGACCTTCACCGACAGGCGGCACACCCGCGTGGGCCCGCCTTTGGCGGCCTTGGCGCACTTGGCGGCGGCCACGGTGAACCGCAGCCGCCCGTCCTGCACCGGACTGTCGGCCCCGGCGGCGGACGGCCCGCGCAGGAGCCACATCAGCAGCCCGACGAGCAGCAGGAACAGCGCCACGAGGACGACGAGCACGATCGCGCAGCCGGACATGCGCCGCGCGGGCGGCCCGCCCGCCACACCGGATGGCCCGCCCGCCACACCGGGCGGCACCTGCGCGGGCATCGGCCCACGCGCGGGCATCGGCCCCTGACCCTTGACAGGACGGCCCGGCGGCGGAGCCTGGCCCGGCAGCCCCTGGCCCGCCGCCCCCGGGGGCGCCTGGCCGCGCGCTCCCCGGCCGGGAAGCGGCCCTTGCGCGGTCGAGGAATGACCGGGCAGCGGCACCTGGCCGGTCGTGGACGCGCTGGGCCCACGGCCGGAGGACGGCGCACCCGGCATCGGCCCCCGCCCCGCACCACCCCCACCGGGCAGCGGGCCCTGACCGGTCACCCCAAGGCCGGGCGGCGGCCCTTGACTCGCCCCAGGCCCTTGACCTGCCCCCAGGCCGGGCGGCGGGCCCTGACTGGCCCCGGGGTCGGCGAGTGGCCCTTGACCGGTTGCCGAGTGGCTGGGCGGCGGGCCCTGAGCGGCGCCCCGCGAACCCTGCGCCCCGCGCCCCGCCTGCCCTCCCTGGGATGCGGGTCCTGCTGGTGCGGCGTGCCCTGTCTGCGGTGCGTGCGGGCCGGGACCGGCCACCGGAGGAGGCATGGCCAGGCCGCCCGGCGGCTGCGACCCGTAACCGGGATCGCCCGGCGGACGCCCGGACTCCCGGCGGCCGGACGGCTGCGGGGACCCCGGCGGGGACGCCGGTCCCGGACGCCGCGCCAGCGGCGGCAGGTCCGCCGGGTTCCACATGGACGTCAGATGACGGGTGGCCGCCAACTGGGCGGCGGGCTCGTCGGCCGCCCCCACGAGTTCGAGCAGCAACTGACGCGACGCCGGCCGCCGCGCCGGATCGGGATGGATCGCCGCCGCCACCAGCCGGTCGAGCGGCGCGGGCAGCCCCCGCAGGTCGGGCGGCGCGGTCCGCGCCCGCGCGGCCATGACGTAGGCGTCGCCCTCACCGAACGGATGCCCGCCGAGGCCCGCGTAGGCGACCAGCGAACCCCACGCGAACACGTCGCCGGCCGGGCTGGTGCGCCCCTCGAAGACCTGCTCGGGCGCGATCCACCCGGGCGTGCCCATGACCATCCCGGCGTTCGTGTGCCGTGAGCTCATGTGGGAGGACCTGGCCAGCCCGAAGTCGATCACCCGGGGCCCGGCCAGCGACAGCATCACGTTGGCGGGCTTCAGGTCGCGGTGCACCAGCCCGGCCGCGTGGATGGCGGTCAGCGCGGCGGCGACCCCGACGGCCGCGGAGTGCAGCACCGACGGCTCCAGCGCGCCGTGCTCGATGAGGTGCTCCTCCAGGGAGACCCCGTCGATGTACTCGGTGACGAGGTAGAGCAGCCCGTCGTGCTCGCCGTGGTCGAGCACGCGGGCGGTGCAGAAGGAGGCGACCTTGCGGGCGTTGGACACCTCTTCGTGAAAGCGCGACCGGTAGACGGGGTCGGCCGC
Organism: Nonomuraea longicatena; assembly: GCF_039525605.1. Classification (NCBI taxonomy): domain Bacteria; kingdom Bacillati; phylum Actinomycetota; class Actinomycetes; order Streptosporangiales; family Streptosporangiaceae; genus Nonomuraea; species Nonomuraea longicatena. Next base: position 46,085 of record NZ_BAAAHQ010000036.1, read on the forward strand.
GAAGTCGCGCCGGATCGCCTTGAGCGCCACCTTCGCGCCGTCGGGCGAGCGGGCGAGGTAGACGCGGCCCATGCCGCCCGACCCGATCCGCCTGACCAGCTCGTACGGGCCGATCGCAGCCGGGTCCTCGGAGGTCAGCGGACCGCGCTGTGTCAACCTCGCCGCCCTCTCGCCCTCGTCGTCCCGTCGCCTCGAAACCGGCCGGATTCCGCCCGGCAGGCCCCTTTCCCCAAGACTCTAACGGGTGCCCGCGCCTTCGGCGCCGCCCCGGACAGGCGCATTCTCGTGGCCCTCGGCGGGAGGCCGGAGAACAGGATGACCGGGCGGCGTCGCGGCGGGGGGCGGCATCGGCGAGGAGCGTCTCCCTGGAGGTCCTCGGCCTGGTGCGGCGAGTGGGGGTGGAGCGGCTGCGCCGTGACAGTGCCGTGAACAGGGCCGTGAACAGGGCCGTGAACAGGGCCGTGAACAGGGCGGGAGCGCTGTCGGGGCGGTGGCGGGCGCGCGAGGCGCGAGAGGAGCCGCCACGGCGGCCCCGAGGAGGAACCGGAAGAGGGACTAGCGGTGGAGCGCGAGCAGGCGGGCGGCGTCGTCGAGGTGCTCGGCCGCGTGGGCGCACCGGACGACCTGGTTGGTGAGCACCGGGTCCAGCCACGCGGGCGAGGCGCCGCTGCGGCGCAGCCGCGTGGCGAGGTCGCGCAGGCGCAGCGCCAGCGCGGCGAGCTCCTTCGCGTCCCTGCTCAGCGCCTCCGGCGTGCGGTGTTCCCGCACCGGCGGCGGCGCGGGGAGGGCGGGTGGTTGAGGCACGGCCTCGGGGATCATGGCAACTCCTTGTCCGGTATGGCGATGGGTGTGCCCGCGCCGAGGCGGGCCTGGCAGGCCGTCGTGCCGACGGTGATCAACGGCCGGGCGCCGTCGAGGCGGAGCCCCCGCAGCAGCGCGGCGAACGGGTGCGGAGATCCCCCCACGCGCAGGCGCAGCGCGGACAGGGGGTGGGCGCGCACGGTCCCGTGGATCTCCACGTGCGACCTGAGCGTGCTCCCCGCGAGCTCGGAGTAGACCACGCTGTCCAGATGGGGCAGCGGCACCCCGGGCCCGAGCGTGCCCGTGAGGACGGCGAGCATGCCCTTGGCCCGCTCGCTGCCCGCCGGAACCACTTGCAGGTGCCGATCGGGCGGGTGGACGGCGACGGCGGCGCGGCCGCCGGCCATCCGCAGCGTCACCGACGCCCGCGAACACGAAAGGCCCCACACCTCCCGCCCGACGACCATGGCCTTGTCACTGGTCAGCGCTCGTTCGAGGACGTACACGCCGGATCTGCGCCCGCCCGCGCGGGCGAGCAGGTCCGGCCAGACCCGCAGGGGCCGCTCCCGCCACGGGTCGTGGAGGACGACCGAGCACGAGATCTCCTTGAACGCCCCGAGCGTCCCGTCGCGGTGCTCGAAGACCGACAGCGCGACCAGCGCCCGCCCTCCGACCCGCACCACGCTGCCGGGCAGCCCGCCCGGCACCAGTTCCTCGGGTACGGCGAAGACGCACACGAGCCCCGCCCCGTCCAGGAGCTTCACCGGCATGGGGATCTCCCCGGCGGAGGTGGGGACGGGGTGAGTCGGCACGGTCAGGAACGGGAACCCCGACGGCGGCCGCGCCCGGTCCCACAGCCGGTACACCTGCGTCCGTACCGCCCGGCCCGTGAACGGCGCCAGCCGCCTGGTCAGCTCCGCCCGCGCCTCCGGCAGGTCGTCGCGCAGGTTGGCCAGGTAGGCGCGGATGTTGTGGCACTGCGGGAACGGCCGCCTGGTGTCGGTGTAGTCGACGACGTACCACGACGGGTCGCGGGCGAAGGGGCTGCCGGCGCCGAGCCCGTCGAGCGCGGGCACCAGGTCGTTCTGGTTGGTGATCGAGGCCACCCGCGTCCTGGGGTCGGCGCAGGTCTTGAAGTCGACCGGCGCGCCGACGGCCAGCACGTGCCGTACCCGGTAGCGGCGGCAGAAGCCGGGATGCTGGGCCAGGTTCATGACGGCCGCGCCGCCCTCGCTGTGCCCGACGAGGGTGAGTTCGGCCCCGTCCGGGACGCCGAAGTCGGCGACGGCCCGCATGAGCGCCCCGACGTACGGCGAACTGCCCTGCACGGTGTTGCGCCAGGCGCCGACGAGGTCCTGCGGCGTCGGCGTGATCGGCCGCCCCACCTGCATGCCGGGGGCGAGCACGACGTAGCGGCACACCCCGTCCGGGCCCCGTACCTGCTGGACCACGGCCCGACCGTTGTTGCCGAGCACGGCGAGGTCGGCGAGGAACTCCAGCAGCCCCCCGGTCCGGCCGAGCCCCGGGTCGTCCTCGGCCCGCTCGGCGGCGCCCTCGCCCCTGTCCCACGCGGTGATCGCCCGGGTGGGGACGCCCAGCAGCGGCTCGGTGTCGGGCAGCCGCCCGGTGACCAGCGCCCAGGCCGCGCCGTCGTTGAAGGGGTTGCCGTCGAGCAGCGCCTTCAGCGCCATGACCTCCATGGCGATGGGCGCGAGCGTGGCCAGCGTCTGGGAGACGCCGCGCCGGTTGAGCATCGTACGCAGCAGCCGGGCGGTCTCGATGTCGCGGTCACGGGTGACGGCGTCGATGAGCCCGCGCGTGACCGGGTCGCCGAACAGCGCGGGGTGCCGTTCGCCGACGGCCGAGATGCGCAGCCGCAGCGAGGTGATGGCGATCAGGACGGCCAGGCTGTCGGTGCCGAGGAACCCGGCGATCCTGGACGCCGTCCCCCCGGCCAGGCCGCCGCCGAAGGCGAACCCGAGCCCGCGCGCGTGCGTGAGCGCGCGCGCGAGCGCCCGCAGCGCGGGCAGCCCGGTGACGGGGGAGCGCAACGCGGACGCGGTGAGCGCGGGGTCGAGCAAGGTGGCGGTCAGCCGGTCGCCGATCGCCTTGACGCGTTCGGCGACCTCGGCGACCTCGGCCGCGGCCGCGCGGAGTTCGCGGTCGCGGGGTTCGGTGGTCGTGGTGACGGTCATGGGCTCACCTCCTCGGGTGCAGGGCGACGCGCAGTCGCAGCGGGTTGAGGGTGCGGGGCAGGGGTCCGGGCGGCCGCAGCGGGGAGGCGACGGCCTCGGGCTGGCGGGTGGCGAGGATCTGCGCGAGGAAGGCGGTGCCGGTCTGCAGTGCGATCTCCATGCCCTTGCACTGGCCCTGTCCCCGGCTGAACGGCGCGATCCACGGCTCGTCCGGCGCGGGTGCCGCCCCGGCGGCGGCCGGGCAGGAGTCGTCCGCCGCCGGCACCGGCCACGCCTCGGGGCAGAACCGGTCGGCGTACGGCAGCGCCGGGTGGCGTTGCAGCGCGCCGACCGGCACCACGACGGAGGTGCCCGCCGGCAACTCGTGCCCATACCAGGACGTCTCCCGCGTCGTCACCCGGGCCAGCATCGGCACCGGGGCCCACAGCCGCAGCCCCTCCATCAGGCAGGCGCGCAGGTAGCCGGTGTCCTCGGCGGCCCGCGTGCAGTGGGCGGGGTGGGCGGCCAGCAGCGCCAGCGTCTGGATCAGGCCGGTGACGGTCACGGACATGCCCATCAGCCAGAACGCCGCCTGCCTGATCAGGTTCACCTCGGGCGGGCCGGGGCAGGCGGCCAGGATCGCGGCCAGGCTGCCGGGTTCGGCCCGGGTGAGGTGGTCGCGGACGCGGGCGTCGTGGCGCCGTGACAGGACCCGCTGGCGCAGGGTGGCGCGCGGGTTGAGCCCGAGCCAGTTGGCGTCGCGGCGCAGCCGCCGCAGCAGCGCGGTCAGCTCGGTGTCGTCGCGGGCGCCGGAGCCGAACACGCAGCGGCGGGCGACCCGCTGCCAGACCTGTTCGAGCCGGTCGTAGTCGACCAGGCCGCGCACCGCCCGCGCCTCCTCCTCGGCGATCCGCCCGAGGTCGAGCTGGTGGGCGGCGTGTTCGAGGACCGAGCCGACGTAGGCCCGCCGCACCGGGCGCATCGCCCCGGTGGAGACCAGCAGGCTGCCGCCGAGGAACGGGGAGACGGCCGCGCGCTTGTCCTTGGTGGAGACCGCGTACACGTCGTCGGACTCGGCCAGCACCCGGGTGACGTCCTCGCGGGACAGCGGCAGCAGGGTGGGCCCGCCGGGGCCGCGCGCGAGGACGGGCCGCCCGCCGTACCTGCGGATCAGCTCGGTGAGCAGCTCGTGCGCGCGCCGCTGGGTGTCCAGGCGGTCGGTGAGCGCGCACCCGGGCCCCGACAGGATGAAGGTGCCGCGCACGAACCCGGAGGCGAACAGGGTGCCCGCGAGGCGGAGGTTCTCCGACGCGGACGCGCGCGGCAGCCCGTCACGCATGCGCCGCCTCCGCCAGCGCGGGGGACAGATCGACGACCTTGCCCGGGTTGAGGATCCCGGCCGGGTCGAACAGCCGCTTCAGCCCCTGCTGCAGGGCGAAGGCCGCCGGGTCGAGTTCCCTGCGCAGCCAGTCGCGCTTGAGCAGGCCGACGCCGTGCTCGCCGGTGATGGTGCCGCCGAGCCTGGCGCCCGCCGCCATGATCGCGTCGTAGGCATCCTGCGCCCGCCGGACCTGGCCGGGGTCGTCCTGGTCGAACAGCACGACAGGGTGCAGGTTGCCGTCGCCGGCGTGCCCGGTCGCGCTGATGTACAGGCCGTAGCGGGCCGAGACCGCCTCGATCTCGTCGACGAGGGCGGCCACCCTGCTGCGGGGCACCGCGACGTCCTCGATGAAGGCGGTCGGGTTGCCGTCCATCGTGGACATCACCTGGCCCATCGCCGCCGCGATGAGCCAGCGCGCCTGCAGGATCTGCTCGCTGCGCGCGCCGTCGCGGGCCGTCTCCACGTGCACGGCCCCCGCCTCCGCGCACAGCCGCGCCATCTCGGCCAGCTCGCCCGCCGGGTCCGCCGAGTCGCACTCGACGATGAGCGTGGCGGCGTCGGCGCGCGCCAGCAGCGGATGCCCGAGGTCGGCGATCGCCCGCGTGGTCGTGCGGTCCATCAGCTCCAGCGCGGACGGCGTGTGCCCGGCGGCGACGATGGCGGCCACGGCGTCGCCCGCCTCCCGCGCCCCCCGGAACTGCGCCAGCATCGCCAGCGCCGCCCGCCTGGCCGGGCGCAGCGACAGCGTGGCCTCCACGATCACGCCGAGCGTGCCCTCCGAGCCGACGAACAGCCGGGTCAGGTCGTAGCCCGCGACGCCCTTGACGGTGCGCCGTCCGGTCCGCATGAGCGTGCCGTCGGCCAGCACCACACTGAGGCCGAGCACGTAGTCGCCGGTCACGCCGTACTTCACGCAGCACACCCCGCCCGCACCGGTCGCGATGTTGCCGCCGATCGTGCACACCTCGCGCGAGACCGGGTCGGGCGGGTAGCACAGGCCGTACTGCGCCACGGACTCGGCCAGGTCATGGGTGACGACCCCGGGCTGGCAGCGCACCAGCCGGTTGGCCTGGTCGATCTCCAGGATGCGGTCCATGGCCGTCGTCGACAGCACCACGCAGCCGTCGGCGGCGTTGGCGGCACCGGCCAGGCCGGTGCGGGCCCCCTGGGGGACGACGGCGGCGCCGCGCGCGTGCGCGACCCGCATGACGTGCTGCACCTGCTCGGCCGTGCGAGGCAGCACGACGGCGGAGGGCCGTCCGGCAGGGCAGAAGGGCGCGCTGTCGCGGGAGTACGGCTCCAGCAGGTCCCGGTCCACGAGCACGGCGTCTCGTGGCAGTCCCGCGCGCAGGGCGGAGTGTAGATCCATCACGGACCCTTTCAGAGGGAGGGCAGTTCGGTGCTCACCGGCACCTCGATGAGCATGGGGAGGTCGGAGGTCGTGGACAGGGAGACGGCCAGCGTGAGCGCCGCGGCGGTGTCGGCGCGGGTGGCGGCCAGGCCGTACCCCTTGGCGAGGGAGACGGCGTCGATCCCGGCGATGTCGAGGCCGGGCACGCCGGGGGCGTCCTCGAAGCGGCTGAACCACTTGAGGATCGCGTACCCGCCGTTGGACAGCACGACGACGGTGAGGGGGATGCGGTAGGCGGCGGCGCTCCAGAGCGCCGGGACGGCGTACTGCAGCGAGCCGTCGCCGATCACCGCGATGACCGGCCTGGACGGCTTGCCGAGCTGCGCGCCGACGGCGGCGGGCAGCCCGTACCCGAGCCCGCCGCCCGTCGTGAACAGGAACGAGCCGGGCTGGTCGAGGCGGATCCGGTCGTGGAAGGACGGCCGGTTGGAGGGCGACTCGTTGACCCAGACGGCGTCGGCGGGCGCACCTGCCGCGATGGCGGCCAGCGCGGTCACGGGGCTCATCGGCCCGTCGCCCTCGGGCGGCACCGGCCCGGGGGCGGGCCAGCGGCCGGGCGGCGGCTGCTCGCGGGACTTCGTCAGCTCGGCCAGGCCCTCCAGTGCCAGCCTGACGTCCCCGACGACGGCGTCGCCGACGGGCGCCCGCGCCGCCTCGGCCGGGTCGGCGGTCAGGTGCACGAGGTCCGCGCCGTCCGGCAGGAACGCGCCGGGGACGTACGGGTAGTAGCGGAACACGGGGGCGCCCGCGACGATCACCAGGTCGTGGCCGGCGAGCTGCTGGGAGACCAGCGCGATGCCGGGCAGCAGCGCGCCCCGGTAGTGGGGGTGGGTCTGCGGGAAGGCGACCCGGCCCTCCAGCGGCGCCTCCCAGACCGGCAGCCCGCAGCGCTCGGCCAGCTCGACGGCGGCCATCCAGCCGCCGGAGGCGTCCACGTCGCCGCCGACGACCAGGACGGGGGAGCGGGCCTGGCCGATGCGGGCGGCCACCTCGGCGAGCGCGGCCGGGTCGGGCGCGGGGGCGGAGGCGACCGCGCGGATCGGCTGGGGGCCCTCCGCGGGGGCGTCCAGGTCGTCCATCGGCAGCGACACGAACACCGGGCCGCGCGGGGGCGCCATCGCCACGTGGTAGGCGCGCTCCAGGGCGGCGGGCACGTCCTGCGGGCGCGGCGGCTCGAACGACCACTTCACCGCGGGCTGCGGCAGCGTCGTCGCGGCCACGTTCGTGAGCAGCGCCTCCATCGTCTGCATGGCCCGCACCTGCTGGCCGGCCGTCACGATCAGCGGGCTGCGGTTGGCGGCGGCCGACAGGATCGCCCCCATCGCGTTGCCGACGCCCGGCGCCGTGTGCAGGTTGACCAGTGCGGGACGCCCGGTCACCGCCGCGTACCCGTCGGCCATGCCGACCACCACGGCCTCCTGGAGGCCCAGCACGTAACGGAAGTCCGAGGGGAACTGCTTCAGCAGCGTCAGCTCGGTCGAGCCCGGGTTGCCGAAGACCGTCGTCAGGCCGCGCCGCCGCATCCAGTCGTGCACGACCTCGCGCACCGTCGTCATGACAGCCTCCGCCAGGGGCCGAAGGCGCCCCGTGTCCCGGCGAGCGCGGGTGCGAGCTCGGGATGGTGGCGCAGCAGGACGCCGGTCATCGTGGCCCGCTCGATCCAGGCCAGGCCCTCGGGGCTGTAGACCTCGGCGTTGTACAGGTCGGTGAAGAACGGGTCGCTCTTCAGCCGCCGCGAGGCCATCAGGATGAAGACGCGGAAGGCCGTGTCGGAGAAGGCGAAGCCGGCGGGCGGGCGCTCGGCGTACATGCCGACCATCGTGTCCACCCGGTCCACGCGCCCGTCGTACACCTCGGCGAGCTCGGCGGCGATCCGCTGGTCCGGGGTGATGTCCTGGAAGGATGTGACCGGCTCGCGGCCGAGCATCTCGCGGAAGGCCGCGTAGCGGGGCACGCCGCGCTCGCGGTCGCGCAGCACGTCCACCGCGCCGAGGTCGATGTGCTCGCCGAACATGTTCCGCAGGTTGCGCAGCGCGTCCGGGTGGTTGTGCAGGGTGATCGCGCCGGGGTGGCCGATGCCGAAGCTGTAGAACAGGTCCGACATCCCGTACTTGTCGACGGCGGTCCTCGTGGAGTGGCCCTGCAGCGGCTCGAAGTCGGTCGTGTCGATGTACTCGCCGCGCAGGTGCGAGTGGATCCGCCACTCGTCGGCGATCAGCGGGTGCATCCGGTAGCAGCTCACGAACTCCTCGGTGATCGCGTACGGGCTGCCGTGGTGGTTCATCGGCGAGCCGAGGATGCCCGACAGCACCTCGTTCTCGCCGAACCGCCACGGTGTGCGCCGCCGCAGCACCGAGCCGACCACGCCGTGCCAGTTGGTCCGCATCGCCAGACGCAGGCCGGGGGAGTCGAGCAGCGCGGGGGTCCACTCGATCGTGTGGATCTTGGCCATGACGGCGGCGTTGACCAGCCGGGCCGTCTGGAACAGGCGCTCGTCGTCCCAGCTCGGGTGGGCGCGGGCGAGCATCGCGCAGATCGCGTTGTGCTCGCGGGCGAACAGGGTGTGCAGCAGCGACAGCCCCACCCAGTAGTTGTCGGCGAACCCGGTCATGTCGATGCCGGGCAGGCCGCCGCTGGCGTGGTCGTCGGTCTCCTCCGGCAGCCGGTCGCCGTCCATCGCCAGGCGGCCGCCCTCGCCCGCGCGCAGCCTGCGCGCGACGCTCTCGCTGCTGCCGTACAGCTGCGAGCCGTCCCACCAGTGGGTGACGGTGTTCTGGTACGTCGGCGCCGCCGCCCCTTCGTGCGGCACCGGGTCCGGCCTGGTGCGGCGCACCAGCATCGTGCGTTCCGGCCAGGGGTCGTCGCCGGCCAGCGGCACCTCCAGCGGTGCGGAGACCGGGTTGCGGCCGTGGCTGAACCAGTCGTGGTTCTGGAAGTGGATCCAGGCCGCGGCCAGCAGGTTGAGCGACCTGGCCGGGATGAAGGAGTCGCGCGCGAGCAGATGGCGGCTGACCTCGCGCGGGCTCGGTGTCATCAGGTCGGGCATCGGATCGGGGTGGGTCGTCTCGACGGGGACGTTGCGGTCGAAGCGGGTGCCCGCCGCCCCCATGTCGGTGTCGTCGGGATCGTAACCGGACCCGTCGTACGTGCGGTACGCGGGCCGGTTCTTCGCGGGGCGGCGCGGCTGCTCGCCGCCCGCCTCGAACGTGTCGTGCAGGTTCTGCTCGCGCAACTGTCTGCGAAAGCCGCTGAGTCTCAGCAGCTGCAAGGGCGCGGGGAGTTCATGCCACTGCCTGGGGTTCATGGCCCCGATCGCATCGGTCCTGGCCTCGACTGGTCAATCGGGTGTTTCGGCTGGTGGAACGCTTTCGTGAAGAACTTTCAGAGTGTTCCGCTAGAGGCGCTGCGCCGGGTGCCCCAGGTCGGCCGACGCGTGGACGGACCGCGGCGCCCCGATCGCCGCGAGGGCCGCCACCGTGGCCGACGCGTGGACGGACTGCGTCGTACGACAGCGGCATCCCACGAGTGGGACGGCGGAGGGTCGGGCGCGATGGCCGTCAACCGCCAGATAGGGGAAAAATCATGTGTTTCCCCGCTACGGCGCCATCAAACGGCCAGGTCAGAACGTTTGGCAAACGTTTCCCCCGAGGGTGTGCTAGATCTTTCCTTCGGGTAAACCGGGAACCAAGACGATCACGTGCGGGGAGCCCCCTCCTTCTCCTCGGCGAGGAAAGGGGTAGTCGGCCATGCCGGGGTACACGATCACGCACCGGAAGCATCACACCCACACAGCGCAGCCAGGAAGCCTGGAGAAGGGTATCGACATCCTGTTCTCGCTCAGCGCGGCGACCCAGCCCATCGGGCTGTCGCAGCTGTGCCGGATCACCGGACTGCCGAAGTCCACCGCCCACCGCATCCTCGCGGTGCTCTGCTCGCGCTCGCTGGCCAAGCGCGTGGGAACCGACTACCAGGCAGGCGACCTGCTGGCCCGCCTCGGCGACGTCCGGGGGCGCATCCCCGGCACCCGCCGGGCGGTCCTGCCGTACCTGCTGTATCTGTACGAGACCACCCGCCAGACCGTGAACCTCGCGGTCCCCTCCGGGCTGGAGGCCGAGTACGTCGAGCGGGTGTACGGGCACAACCGGGTCAGCTCGCCCTCCGACGGCGTCGACCGGGCGCCGATGCACTGCACGGCGCTGGGCAAGACCATGCTCGCCTTCGACCCGTCGCTGCGGCAGGCGCTCGCCGACCGGGGCAGCCCGGCGCGGCTCACCCGCCGGACGATCACCAGCCTCACCGGGCTGGATCGCGAACTCGCCCGGGTGCGCCACTACGGCGTCGCCTACTCGCAGGAGGAGTTCGCCGAAGGGGTGGCGTGCGTGGCCGCGCCGGTCTTCGGGCCGGGCGGCCGCCTGGTCATGGCCGTCTCCGTGGCCGGACCCGCGCAGGCCCTCCCACTGGCCCGCCTCGGCATCTCGGTGAGAGGCGCCGCCCAGGCGATCTCCTCCGCCCTGCTCCGGGCCGCCTGACCGACGGCCTGCGGCCCGCGTCGTCGCGCGGGCCGCAGGCCGTCCAGAGCTTTCAGAGTCCTCAGGGCACTCAGGGGCGCAGCGCCGCCGCCTCGGCGGCGAGCTTCTCCACCCGCGCCCAGTCGCCCGCCGCCACCGCGTCGGCCGGGGTGAGCCAGGTGCCGCCGACACAGCCGACGTTCGGCAGCGCCAGGTAGGCGGCCGCGGTCTCCGGCCGGATCCCGCCGGTCGGGCAGAACCGCACGTCCGGCAGCGGCCCGGCCAGGCTCTTCAGGTACGGCAGCCCGCCCGCGGCCTCGGCGGGGAAGAACTTCAGCTCCTTGACACCCCGCTCGGCCAGCGCCATCGCCTCGGACGCGGTCGCCGCCCCGGGCAGGAACGGCACCCCGGACGTCAGCATCGCCGCCACCAGGGACGGCGTCGTGCCGGGCGAGACGAGGAAACGCGCGCCCGCGCCGACGGAGGCGGTCACGTCCTGCGGTGTCCGCACCGTCCCGGTGCCGATCACCGCGTCGGGCACCTCGGCCGCGATCCGTGCGACGGCCTCCAGCGCCGCCGCCGTACGCAAGGTGACCTCGATGACGGGCAGCCCGCCCGACACGAGCGCCCGCGCCAGAGGGACGGCGGAGTCCGCCTCGTCGATCACGACGACGGGGACCACGGGGGCCAGATCAAGCAGGCTCATAGACACCTCTCCTGGAAAGCCGCTGGGTCAGCCACGCCGCCGCGCCCGTGAGCGCCGGTTGCGGCGCCACGATCAGCGTGGTGGAGATGGCCGACAGGTAGCCGGGCAGGTTCGGCCCGGTCTCGAAGCGCGCGCGGAAGTCGCTGGCGCGTACCCGCTCCACGATACGGGGCAGCACCCCGCCGCCGAGATACAGGCCCCCTCTGGCGCCGAGCGTCAGCGCGACGTTCCCGGCGAACGTGCCGAGCATCGCGCAGAACACCTCGACCGTCTCCGCGCACAGCCGATCCTCGGAACGCTCCACGATGTCCCGGGCGGTCATGGGCCCCGCCTGGGCCAGCCCGACCCCGTTGACGAGGGCGAGGGCCCGGTGCAGTCGTACCAGGCCGGGGCCGGACAGCACGTGCTCGGCCTCGACGGGCCGGTGGCCCTGCTCGGCCAGCGCCCGCACGACCTCCAGCTCACGGCGGTCGTGCACGGGTACGCTCACATGCCCGCCCTCACCCGGCACGGGGATCCATCCCTCGTCGGCGGGCACCAGCCCGGCCACTCCGAGCCCGGTACCGGCGCCCAGCACCGCCTTGACGCCGTAGGAGGGCGCGGGCCCGCCCAGCGACACCAGATCGTCCCCGCCCAGATGGGGCAGGGAGAGCGCGAGCGCCTCGACGTCGTTGAGCAGCGTCGTGTACGGCAGGTCGAGGTCGCCGATCGAGCCCGCCCAGGGCAGGTTCGTCAGCCGGTAGCGGTCACCGTCGATCGGCCCCGCGACGGCCAGGCACGCCGCCTCGGGCCGCGCGCCGCCCGCGTGGTCGGCGAGATAGGCGGCGACGGCTTCAGGAAGGCTCGCGTACTCGGCCCCGGCCAGCACCGCGACCCGCTCCGGCGCCCGGCCCGGCACGGTGACCAGGCCGAACCGGGCGTTGGTGCCGCCGATGTCGGCGACGAGCCAGGGCAGCGCGCTCACCGTGCCGCACCGTCCCCGCCTGTGGCGTCCTCGCCTGCGCCGTCCAATCTGGGGGGCGACGCGGCGTGCCGGTGCGGGGACGGCGTCGTGCTCCCGTAGGGGGACGGCGCCGGGCCGTCCTCGCCGGTCCCGACCCGGTGCGGGAAGGCCCCGTGCGAGGGCTGCGCCCCGTCGTCCGCGCCGTGCGGTGCAGCCTCCGCGTGGGAGGCGCCGGCGGGAGCGGCGAAGCCGAGCCCCGGACCGTGGTCGGGGTGCTCGGCGCCGCTGACGCCGAAGACGCCGGCGCCGTACTGCGCCGGGCCCGCCATCCGGCGGAAGGCGGCGAACAGCTCGCGCCCGGTGCCGACCCACTCGGCGTCGCTGAGCGCCCGCCCGTCCGGCACCCGCCCCGACAGGTCGGCGAGCACCTCCAGCGTCCCCGCCGCCGAGTCCAGCCGGATGAGGTCGCCCTCGCGCACCAGCGCGATCGGCCCGCCGTCGGCGGCCTCCGGCGACAGGTGGATCGCGGCCGGCACCTTCCCCGACGCGCCCGACATGCGGCCGTCGGTGACGATCGCCACCCGCTGCCCCCGGTCGAGCAGGACGGCCAGCGGCGGCGTCAGCTTGTGCAGCTCCGGCATGCCGTTCGCGGACGGCCCCTGGTAGCGGATGACCGCGACGAAGTCCTGCCCGTCCAGCGCGCCCGCCTCGAAGGCGGACAGCAGCTCCGACTGGTCGTCGAACACCTTGGCGGGCGCCTCGATCACCAGGTGCTCGGGCTTGACCGCCGACACCTTGCTGACCGCGCAGCCGAGGTTGCCGTCCACCATGTGGATGCCGCCGTCGGCCGAGAACGGGTCGGACACCGGGCGCAGCACCGACAGGTCGCCGCTGCCCTCGGTACGCTCCCGCCAGACCAGCTCGCCCTCCTTCAGCTCCGGCGCCGAGCGGTAGTGGTCGAGCCCCCGCCCGGCCACGGTGAGCACGTCGCCGTGCAGCAGCCCGTGGTCGAGCAGGTCGCCGATCAGCACCTGCATGCCCCCGGCGTCGCGGAAGTGGTTCACGTCCGCCTCGCCGTTCGGGTAGATCTTGGTCAGTGACGGCACCGCCTTGGACAGGCAGGCCAGGTCGTCCCAGGTGAGCACGAGGCCCGCCGCCGCCGCCATCGCGACCAGGTGCAGCGTGTGGTTGGTCGAGCCGCCCGTCGCCAGCAGCGCCACGCAGGCGTTGACGATCGACTTCTCGTCGACCAGCTCGCCGAGGGGCGTGTACTCGCCGCCGTGCGCGGTGATCTCCACCGCCCGCCTGCCCGCCGCCTCGGTCAGCGCGTGGCGCAGCTCGGTGTGCGGGCCGACGAAGGTCGAGCCGGGCAGGTGCAGGCCCATGACCTCCATCAGCGCCTGGTTGGAGTTGGCGGTGCCGTAGAAGGTGCAGGTACCGGGGGAGTGGTAGGAGCTGGACTCGGCGTCGAGCAGTTCGGCGCGGCCGACCTTGCCCTCGGCGTACAGCTGCCGGGTTCTGGCCTTGACCTTGTTCGGCAGGCCGGAGCCCATCGGACCGGCGGGCACGAAGATCGCCGGCAGGTGCCCGAAGTGCAGCGCGCCGATGAACAGTCCCGGCACGATCTTGTCGCAGACTCCCAGCAGCAGCGTCGAGTCGAACATGTCGTGCGACAGCGCGATGGCGGTGGACATCGCGATCACGTCGCGGCTGTACAACGACAGCTCCATACCGGCGCGGCCCTGCGTGATGCCGTCGCACATCGCGGGCACCCCGCCCGCGACCTGCGCCACCCCGCCCGCCGCGCGCACCGCGCGCTTGAGCTCCGCCGGGTAGGTCTCGTACGGCTGGTGCGCGCTCAGCATGTCGTTGTAGCTGGTCACGATGGCCACACCGGGCTTGGCCGCGCTCCGCAGCACGGGCTTGTCCTCGGCGGGGGCCGCCGCGAAGCCGTGGGCCAGGTTCGCACACCCGAGATGGGCGCGGGCCGGGCCCTTGGCGCGCGCGGCCTCGCCGTCGCGCCGGATCCTGGCCAGGTAGGCGCTACGGCTGACGGCGCTGCGCTCGGCGATACGGTCGGTGATCTCCTGGACGGCCGGATGGATGGTCACGGTTTATGCCTCCTCGTGCCAGGCGCGACCGCTGCGGCCGAGCAGTTCGTGTGATCCCGCCGGACCGCTGGTCCCGGCGGGGTAGGGCTCGGGCGTCTCCGGAGAGGACTCCCAGGCGGCCAGGATCGGGTCGATCCACCGCCAGGCCGCCTCGACCTCGTCGCGGCGCATGAACAGCGTCGGGTTGCCCGCGAGCACGTCCGACAGCAGCCGCTCGTACGCCTCGGGCACCCGGGCCGTGAACGTCTCGCCGAAGCTCAGCGACAGCGGCACCGGCTTCAGCGTGGTCTCGCCGGCCCCCGGCTCCTTGGCCATGATGTGCAGGCGGATGCCCTCCTCCGGCTGCAGGCGCAGCACCAGCCGGTTGGGCGAGCCGCCCGGGTAGATGGAGTGCGGCACGTCCTTGAACTGCACCACGATCTCCGAGACGCGGTGCGGCATGCGCTTGCCGGTGCGCAGGTAGAAGGGCACACCCGCCCAGCGCCAGTTCTTGATCTCGGCGCGGATCGCGGTGAAGGTCTCCACCCGCGAGGACGCCTCGGTGGGCGCGGTGGAGGCGGGCTCGTCGAGGTAGCCGACCAGGTCGCCCGCGCCGACGTACTGGCCGCGCACGGTGAAGCGGTCCACCTCGCTGGCCTCCTGGATGGGGCGCAGGGCCTGGAGGACCTTGACCTTCTCGTCGCGGATGGCCTCGCGGTCGTTGCGCGCGGGCGGTTCCATCGCGGTGAGCGTCAGCAACTGCAGCAGGTGGTTCTGGACCATGTCACGCAGGGCGCCCGCCTGGTCGTAGTAGCCCCGGCGGCCCGGCGTGCCGACGGTCTCGGCGACGGTGATCTGCACGTGGTCGATCCAGAGGGAGTTCCAGATCGGCTCCAGGAAGGCGTTGGCGAAGCGGAGCACGAGCAGGTTCTGCACGGTCTCCTTGCCGAGGTAGTGGTCGATCCGGAAGATCTGCCGCTCGTCGAAGATGGCGCCGACCTCGTCGTTGATGCGCTGCGCGCTCGGCAGGTCGCGGCCGAGCGGCTTCTCCAGCACCACGCGCGAGCGCGGGGTGACCAGCCCGGTCTGGTGGAGTTCGCGGCAGAAGGGGCCGAACGTCATCGGCGGGCTGGCCAGGTAGAAGACCCGGTCCCGCTGCTCGTGCCCGGCCAGCAGCCGGGCCAGCGCGGCCCAGCCGGAACGGTCGTCGCCGCCGACGTCCACCGACACGTGGAAGAGGCGGCCGAGAAAGCGCTGCCACACGGCGGGGTCGTCGATCGGCACCCGGTCGCGTACCTCGGCGTCCACCTTGCCGCGGAAGTCGGCGTCGGTGAGCCCGCCCCTGGACATCGCGATGACGCGGGTCTCCGGCGAGAGACGGCCGTCCCGATCGCTGTGGTACAGCGCGGGCAGCAGTTTGCGCATGGAAAGGTCGCCGGTGCCGCCGAAGACGACGAGATCTGCGGTGTGCGAGGACAAGGGGGACTCCGTTGATCTACCAAGAAGGACAGAACGGACACTAGCCAGAGTTTGGTGCCCGCACAACCTGAGTTTTGGTATTCGGGATGAGAAAGTTAGGACTGTTCCGGACTTAAGCAGGTGTGGTTCACTAAGTCGATGCCTCGACGACCTGCCGCGCCTCTCGCCACCACCGGCGAGATCCTCCGGCTCATCCGCACCGGGGAGGCCGTGACCCGCGCGGACCTCGGCCGGGTCACCGGGCTGTCCCGTCCCGCCGTGCAACTGCGGGTCGGGGAACTCATCGACCGAGGGCTCGTCGTCGAGCGCACCGACGCGCCCTCCACCGGCGGACGGCCCCCCGTGCGGCTGGAGTTCAACGCCGCCGGAGGCGTCGTGCTCGTGGCGGCGCTCGGCGCCGGCCGTACCCGCGTCGCCCTCTGCGACCTCGCGGGCGAGGAACTGGCCGGGCGGCGCTTCCACATCGACGTCGAGGAAGGGCCCGAGGTGGTCCTGCCCCTGCTCATGGACACCTGGGAGGAACTGCTCGGCGACCGGCCGCGCTCGATGGTGCGCGGCGTCGGCATGGGCGTGCCCGCCACCGTCGAGTTCGCCGAAGGCCGCACGGAGAGCGCCCGCGTCATGGCCTCGTGGACCGGAGTGGTGATCCCGCCGATCATCCGGGCCCGCTTCGACGTGCCCGTCCTCGTGGACAACGACGTGAACGTCCTCGCCGTCGGCGAGCACCGGGGCGCCTACCCCGACGTCGCCGACCTGGTCTTCGTCAAGATCTCCACCCGGATCGGCGCCGGGATCGTCTCAGGCGGCGAGATCCTGCGCGGCGCCCTCGGCGCCGCGGGGGAGATCGGCCACGTGCCCGTCCGCGACGGTGGCGGGGTGCTGTGCCGCTGCGGCAACATCGACTGCGTCGACTCCGTCGCCAGCGGTACGGCGCTGCTGCGCGAACTGCGGGCCGCGGGCAGGGACGTCAAGTCCATCGAGGACGTCACCGCGCTGATCCGCGCCGGTGACGCCGAGACGATGGCCATCGTGCGCGAGGCCGGGCGGCGGATCGGCGAGGTGATCGCCGGGGCGGTCAACATCCTCAACCCGTCGGTCGTGGTGCTCGGCGGGGACGTCGCCGAGACGTTCGGGCCGCTGGTGTCCAGTATCCGCGAGGTCGTCTACCGGCGCTCGACCGCGCTCGCCACCCGGCGGCTGCGCATCGAGGCCAGCAGGCTGGGCCCGCAGGCGGGCATCGCCGGGTGCGCCTTGATGGTCATCGACCACGTCCTGTCCCCGGAAGCAGTGGACGACCACACCCACTGACACAGCCCGATCTCCCGCGCGCGCCGGGACGACCACGCCTTCCGGGCCCGGTGTCGTCGGGTCTGTGACCATCGGCCCCTGTTCCCGAGCCCTCGGTCAGCGGCCAGGGTGGACCTTGGAGCGGACGCACTTCCGCTCGGCCGGACCGGAGCCCGGCACCATGCCGTCGCCGCCTTCCTGGGCGAGCGGATCCCGCACCTGCCCGGACGTCTTCCCGGCCTTGCTCACGAAGCACCCCCTCGGCCGCCGCGCACCCGTCGGCGGACGTCCGGGGACGAGTTGCGGGGTCTCGGCCACCGCGCCGCTCGGTGTCTCAGACGGGATCGCGGGCGGGCTGGGTCGTACCATCCGCACCGCCGGAGGGCGCTGCGTCGGCGTCGCGGAGGCGCGCATCCTCGACGGATGCGGGGTGTCGGGACGGGCGGTCGAGGTCCGAGGCGGACGCGCCGCCGTCGTGGGCTGCGCGAGCGGCGGCTGCGGCGGCTTCGGCGCCGACGTGGAGGCGTGCGCCGACTCGGTCTGGGCGGGCACCGGCTCGCGTCCGGGGCCGCCGAGCCACGCGACGGCGTTCAAGGAGGTTCCGGAGAAGCCGAGCACGACGAGGAAACCGGCCCCGGTCAGCAGGAGGACCCCGCAGACCACGCCGATGGCCATCAGGATCCGCCCGCGCTTCGTCGTGCTCACAGCCGCCGATGGTAGTGACCTTCTGGCCCATGTGACACCTGAACCGTGATCATTCCGCTCGATCCCGCAATTTCGGTCCCGCTGGAAGGCCCGAGTCGCGTCCGCCAGGGTGTGGCGGAGCGACCTCGATCCGACGCGAGCCCGAGACGACGATGAGAGGGCGGGTGCGCGGGGGGACGACGGCGAAGCGTGGGTGAGCGTGCCGGCTGCCGGCGCGGGTGAGCGTGGGACGGGCTCTCAGCAGGCGCAGATGAGGCCGCGCAGCGCGGTCTCCAGGCAGGTGCTGCTGCGGGCGGGGACCGGCCACGGGAAGCGGACCAGCGTCTCGTCCACCCGGACCGTGGCGCCGTATCGGTCGAGTTCCCACAGCCACACCTCGCCCACCGGCGTGCCCAGGTGGGCGGCCACCGCGCCGGTGAGTTGCGGCCGGTGGGAGTGGTTCATGTGGGCGAGCACCCGCTCCGCGGCCTCGACGAGCGGATCCGGGACGGCGTCGAGGTAGTCGTCGGCGTCCAGGACGCCGGAGTCCTGGCCGGTCAGGTAGACGACCTGGCCCACGTCCATGCGCAGCAGGCGCGGCGCGCCCGGCTCGCCGTACCGCTCCAGGGCCTCGAACAGGCTCTCGTCCGCGCAGTCCGCCGCGATCGCCACCGCCGCCTCGCGGGCCTCCTCCTCGGGGACGGCCAGCGCCCAGCCCTGCACCTCGACCAGCCCGCGCGGATGCTCCACCGGGCCGAGCGTGCGCGTCGCGGTCAGGTTGACGGCCACGACCGCGTCGTCGCGCAGGCCGTGCAGCTTCTCACCCGGCCGGACCAGCAGCACCGGACGGCCGCGCGAGTCGACACCGCCTCGGACGGGGAAGGGCACGCCGTCGACGGTGAGCCGGGTGAGGGACGCGGTCGCGGCGAGAGTGCGGATGCGTTCCGCGATCGGCGGCATGCGGTCTCCTTGAGTTCGCACAATGCGGTAGGTTAGCCTTGCCTTAGTAAGGACTACCTAACCACATGAGGTGAACATGCGCTACACCGGGCCGAAGGTACGGCTGTCCCGACGGGCAGGCGTCCCTCTGACCAGGAAAGCCGTGCGGTACTTCGAGGCGCGGCCGTACCCGCCCGGAGAGCACGGCAGGAAGACCAGCCGCCGCAACACCGGCGACTACGGCATGCGGCTGATGGAGAAGCAGAAGCTGCGCTGGTACTACGACGTCTCGGAACGCCAGCTCCGCCGCTACTGGGACCTCGCCGTACGCAGGGAGGGCGCCTCCGGCGCCGAGCTCGTCTCGATCCTGGAGACCCGCCTCGCCTCCCTGGTGCTGCGGGCCGGGCTGGCACCGTCGATCTACGCCGCCCGCCAGTACGTCGCCCACGGCCACATCACGGTGGACGGTCGCAAGGTGGACATCCCCAGCTATCTGGTCAAGCCCGGCCAGGTCATCGCCGTACGCGCCAAGTCGAAGCGGATGCAGCCGTTCGTGGCGGCGGCCGAGGGCCTGTACGCCGACGAGCGCACGGCCGGATACCTGTCCGTCGACCTGTCCGAACTCACCTTCACCCTGGCGGCCAAACCGGAACGCGAGCAGATCGCGGTCCCGGTGGACGAGCAACTCGTGGTCGAGTTCTACTCACGCTGACAGCAGAGCCGGGCCGCCCGATCTCCAGCGGCCCGGCCTCCAGCAGAACGGTCTCCAGCAGTACCGGTCTCCAGCAGTACCGGTCTCTAGCAGAACGGCGGGCGCCCGGCCCTGGTCAGCCGGGCCGCCGTGGACCAGCTCATGGGCGCCCGCGTCCCGTAGCCGCCCTTGACGCCCTCCACGAACCCCGCCAGCGACGTCCGCAGCACGGCCGGGTCGCGAAAGCGCCACAGCGTCACCAGCGCCCAGACGGCCAGATTGACCGGCACCAGCGGAGCGGGCAGGTTGCGCAGCGCCAGCCACACCCGGTTGCGCGCGTTCAGCCGGTAGAAGGCCGCGTGCCTGGCGGGGTCGGTGGCCGGGTGGTTGACGACGACGTCGCCCGCGTAGTGGCCGGTGAAGCCCCGGTCCCACAGTCGCCAGGCGAGGTCCACGCCCTCGTGGAAGAGGAAGAAATGCCCCGGCCACCCGCCGACGGCCTCGAACGCCTCGCGCCGCACCATGACGACGCCTTCGGCCATCACCGTCACCGTCCCGGCACGGGCCGGGTCGGAAGCGCGCAGCCGGGGCACCCAGCGCCGCAGGGTGCGGCCGGTGCGGGGGTCGGCGATGCGGGGCTGGACGAAGGCGCGGCGCGAGTCGAGGGCGAACTGGTCGGCCAGCCGCCGCAGCACCCCGGGCGACGGCAGCACCGCGTCGTCGTCGAAGAAGAAGATCAGATCGCCGCCGACCCCGGCCGCGCCGATGTTGCGCCCCTCGGGGATGCCCACGTTCACGGGCAGCGCCACGGTCTTGACGCCGTCCGGCACCAGTTCGGGCTCGCACCCGTTGCCGACGACCACCACGTCCAGGTCGACGCCCTCCTGCGCCAGGAGGGAGCTCATGGCGACCGGGAACTCGCCGGGGCGGTTGTTCATGGTCAGGACCACGGCGCCGATCGCGGGGCGCGATGTGTTCACGATTCGTTCCTCGTCCTCTCAGACACCTGGGGCGAGGACGTCACACGATCCTCACCAGATCGTCATCCTGTCATCGATCAGCGGGTGGCGGTGACAGGATGGCTGACCGGTACGGAGAGTCCCCCGTCGGGTGCGCGGCGGGGTGACGGGACCGTGGCGGCCGGTGACGACGGGCGGCCCGGGGACGAGGGCGAGGCGGCCCGCGCCGTACGGGCCCGGTCACGGACGGACGACGACCTTGCCGCTGATGCGACCCGCCTCGGCGTCCCTGTGCACCTGCGCGAGCTCGGCGAACGGCCGGACCTCGGCGTCCACGCGCACCTGGCCCGCCGCCACGAGGGCGAGCAGCCCGGCGAGCTGCGCGGGGTCGTTGCGGGCGACGAAGTGGTGGGCGGCCACGCCGCTCCCGGCCGGCGGCAGGGCGGGCACGGTGACCGACACGAGCGCGCCGCCGGACCGTACGGCGGGCAGCAGTTCGCCCGGGTCGGACGGTACGGCGTGCACCAGCAGGTCCACCGGGCCCGCCAGCGCCTCCAGCACACGCTCGCGCGTGTAGTCGATGATCTGCGCGGCCCCGTAGGCGCGGACCCGCCCGGCGCTGCGCGGACCGGCGACGGCGATCACGTGGGCCTCCGCGTGGCGGGCGAGCTGGACGGCGAACATGCCGACGCCGCCGCCCGCGCCGTTGACGAGCACCCGGGTGCCCTTCTCGGTGCGGGCGTGCTCGAACAGCGCCTGCCAGGCGGTGCCCCCGGCGACGGGTACGGCCGCCGCGTGGGTGAGCGGCAGGACCGATGGGACCCGGACCATCAGGGCGGCGTCGGCGGTGAGGTACTCGGCCGTCGCGCCGCCGTCGGTCCGGCCGGTGACCGGGTCGCCGACGCGGAGGTGGGTGACGCCGGCCCCGACCTGGACGACCGTCCCCGACGCCTCGGAGCCGAGCGTGAACGGCAGCTCCACCGGGACCACGCCCCGCATCAGGCCGCCGCGGAAGCCGGTGTCCGACGGGTTGAAACCGGCGGCCGCCACCCGCACGAGCACCTGGCCGGGACCGGGGACCGGGCGCGGCACCCGGTCGTGGCGGATCGCCTCGGGCCCGCCGAAGTCGTGGATGCGGACCGCCGTCATGGCCGGGCCTGGACGGTCGTCGAAGGTCATGCTGTTGTCCCTCCCTGAAGTCGATCTTCGGATCGTACGGGCGAGGTCCGGGGCGGCCCATGCGCTCCCGTCTCGATTTCATACGAGCGCGGCTGTCCGCCCCCTGGCGTACCGGAGCTCGGCGACGTCTGCACTCAGGGGGCGGGAATGCAGATGTGATATAACCAGCGGCTATGTCGTATCCGCCACCCTATGGGCCCTATGGTCTATATGGTCCCCCGCTCACGCACCCGCAGGGGACCGCGGTCCTCGTCCTGGGCATCCTCGGCCTGGTCGCCTGCCTGCCCGTCGCCCCGTTCGCCTGGCGGATGGGCACCACCGCGCTGCGCGAGATCGACGGCAGCGGCTACGTCTACGAGAACCGGGGTCTCGTCAACGCCGGGCGCGTCTGCGGCATCGTCGGCACCTGCCTGCTGGCGGCGATCGTGATCATCTACGGCGGCTTCCTGATGCTGGCGCTGGTCGCCGCCGGCCTGTCCTCCTGACGTACGGCATAGCCCCCGATCCCCTTCTCCAGCAGGCCGAAGGCGGCCTGCACGAGCCCTCGCACGTCGGCGGCGATCTCGGCCCACGACTCGCCCTCGACCGGGCGCCAGATCGTCCGCTCGGACAGTAGTCGCACCGCGTCCATGATCTGCGCCGCCACCAGGCGCGGCGCCAGGTCGCCCGGCCCGGCGCCGGTGTCCTCGGCCAGGGTGCGCGCGAGCCGTTCGACCGTCGCCCGCTCCAGCACCCGCATGCGCGCCATGAGCGACGGGCTGGCCCGCACCATCCCCGCGAACACGTCGGCGCCCTCGTTGAGCCCGTAGCGCCAGTGGCGCGTGTCCAGCGCGTCGAGGAAGTCGCGGCGGAAGGCCGCGAGCACGCTCTCACCGGCGGCCCGCTCTCGGACCACCCTGCTCGGCAGGTCCTCGACCTCTTCCCAGCGGTCCATGAACAGGTCTTCCTTGGTGCGGAAGTAGTTGAAGACCGTGTTGACGGACACGTCGGCGGCCCGTGCGACCTCCGCGACCGTCACGCCGTCGAACCCGCGCGCCATGAACAGGCCCATGGCCAGGTCGGCGATGCGCTCACGGGTCTGGCGCTTCTTGCGCTCGCGAAGCCCTTCCTCCATGACCCCATCGTATCTATATTGCAGTGACACCAAAATTTCAGTTACCCTAAAAATATGATCACCACAAAAGGTCTGCGCAAGACCTTCAAGGGTGGTGTGGACGCGGTGCGCGGCCTCGACCTGCACGTCGGCGAAGGAGAGTGCGTCGGACTGCTCGGCCCGAACGGCGCCGGCAAGACCACGACCATGCGCATGCTCACCACCCTGCTCACCCCCACGGCGGGCACCGCGACGGTGGCGGGCCACGACCTGCTCACCGACCCCCACGGGGTGCGCACCCGCATCGGCCACGTCTCCCAGGGCGGCGGGCTGAGCCAGTTCGGCCAGGTCGGCGAGGACCTCGAACTGCACGCCATGCTGTACGGCCTGACCCGCGAACGCGCCCGCGCCCGCATCGAGGAGGTACTCGACCGGCTGGAGCTGACCGACCTGCGCACCCGCCCCGGCATCACCCTGTCCGGCGGCCGGCGCCGCCGCTTCGACCTGGCCTTCGGCCTGGTCCACGAACCCGTGCTGCTCTTCCTGGACGAGCCCACCACCGGCCTCGACCCCCAGAGCCGGGCCAACCTGTGGGAGCACATCAGGACGCTCGGCATCACCGTGCTCCTGACGACCCACTACCTCGACGAGGCCGACGCCCTGTGCGACCGGATCGTCATCGTCGACCACGGCCGCGTCGTGGCCGAGGGCACCCCGGCCGCGCTCAAGACCGGCGGGCGCACCCTCGACCAGGTCTTCCTCGACATCACCGGCCGCTCACTGCGCGAGGAGACGGCCGCGTGATCCGCCAGACCTGGCTGCTGTACCGCCACTACGTGCGCATCACCGCGCGCAGCAGGTTCGCGCTGGCCTTCAACCTGGCCCAGCCGATGTTCTACCTGGCCCTGTTCGGCCCGGTCTTCGCCACGTTCGGCGCCTGGGAGACGCTGGTGCCCGGCCTGGTGGTGCAACTCGCGCTGCTCAGCTCGGGACTCGCGGGCTTCGGCATCGTCTTCGACCAGCGCGGCGGCGTCCTCGACCGGCTGCGCGTCACCCCGGCCTCCCGGCTCGCGCTGCTGCTCGGCCGCGTCCTCGACAACACCACGGCACTGCTGGCCCAGTCGGTGCTGCTGGTGGCGGCCGGGTACGCCTTCGGGCTGCGGGCCTGGCCACCCGGCGTACTGCTGTCGCTGGTGCTCGTCGCCGCGCTCGGCATGAGTCTGGCCGCACTGTCGTACGCCGCCGCGCTGACGCTGAACGAGCAGCTGTTCGCGCCCGTGATGACCACGGCGGTGGTGCCGCTGATGCTGCTGTCGGGGACGTTCCTGCCGATGTCGATGGCGCCGGACTGGCTCGCCGCCCTGTCGTGGTTCAGTCCCTTCCGTCACGTGCTGGAGGCGATGCGCGAACTGTTCGCGGGCACGCTCGTGAGCACGACCGTGGTCGTCGGCGTCGCCGTGGTCGCGGGGCTCGCCGTGGCCGGGCTGTGGGCCGGGACCCGGGTGTTCAACCGGGAGAACGCCTAGGGGGCCCGAACGGGGAGATCTTCGGGTCGGAGAAGGGCGGGCCGGTGCGGCGGCCCGCCTCATCCGTCACCCGCAGCCCGTAGAGGCCGAGGTCGGGATCGATGAGGACCAGCCCGTAGGCCGTGTCCACCTCGTCCTCCGAAAGCCCCAGCCGCTCGATCGCGTCGGCGAGCGTCGCTCCCGAGGGCAGCCGCACGGTGATGAGGACCATGCTCCTCAGGCTACGCTCTCGGCCCTGCGCCGCAGTGCGGCGAGGATACCCGCCGTGTCGAGGATGCCGTAGCCGTAGTCGTAGTCGAAGCCCACCTCGCTGCGGTCCTCGGCCGTACGGCGCAGCAGCGCCCGCAGCTGCGCCGGCGACAGCCGCGTCGCGGGCCAGCGGGTGCGGACGGCGGCCACGAGCCCGGCGGCCACCGGGCAGGCGGCGGAGGTGCCCGAGTCCGGCTCGGCGTCGCCGAACGCCTTGGAACCGGAGAAGTGCGTGTAGGAGCACACGTCCGGCTTGCGCGCGGTCAGCCGCCCGGGGCCCTGCGAGGAGTAGCCGACGCGGCCGCCGTCGACGTCGACGCCGCCGATCGACAGCGCCTTCGGGTGGGAGTTGGCGCCGACGATCGGCCGCGCCGGATAGGCGCAGCGGCCGTCACGGCACTCGCGCCCGCAGTTGCCCGCCGCGAACAGCACGTCGGCGCCCGCCCGGTCGAGGCTGGCCACGATCAGGTTGAACGGGTGCGCCGCGTTGTCGGAGTAGTTGCCCGGATGCCCGACGGGGAAGTCCCACGACGGGGAGAACGACCCCCACGAGTTGCTGACGACCAGCGCCTTGGAGTCGGCGGGCTGGGCGTCGAGCACCGTCCGCAGGTGGGCGAAAGCGGCGATGGCGTCCGACAGCAGGCCGTCGAGGGCCGAACCGCCCGGCCGCGTCGACAGCAGCACCGGGATGTCGATCAGCGACGCCTGCGGCGCGCCGATCAGGGTGTCGAAGGCGCACATCGTGCCGTGGTCGACCGCGAACTCGCCGGGGCGGCCGTCGACGCCCGAGGGGTTCCAGCTGCGCTCGGCGTCGAGCGTGACACCGCGCCCGAGCTGGCGGGCCACATGGGCGGCGTTGATGCCGGTGTCGAGGACCGCGAGCGCCACCCCGGCGCCGTCGAGGCCCTCGGCCGCCAGCCCGGCCGCGTTGATGAGCCGTTCGACGTCGCGCCAGTCGCCGACCGGGGCGTCGCCGCCGCAGGTGAGGCTCGACTCGATGACCGGGTCGGCGAAGACGCCGACGACGTCGGGACGCAGGGTGGGCAGCATGGTCACCCGCGTGGCCAGTTCGTCGTCGGAGATCGTGCCGCGCACGAGGACGGAGGCGTCCTCGGCGGCCAGGGAGAAGTCCAGCGGCTGGTTGAGCGAGAGGGGGTCGCCACCGGCGGCGGGGACCGGCCGGGGCACCGCCACCGGGACGAAACCGGTGTCGAGCTCGACCCCGGGCAGCCCGTCGGCGACGTCGGCCGTGGTGGCGGTCTGGCCGGGATCGGCGACGGCCGCGACCAGATCGGGGGATGGGCGGAGCTGGATCAGGACCCGCATGAGAACCACCGAATGAATTGGAGGGAATGAACGTCCCAACATTCCTTCATCTCCGGGTGGGAGTCCAGCGTATCGTCAGTGTTTTGACCTGCTGAAATACGTCAAACGTCGCGAAGAGGACGACATTTGTTCTCGGGTGTCTGCCTTCCTTGGTTTCGGTCCGTAAACTACGGTGAGTCGTCATGACCACACAGGTTCAGGCGACCCCCCAGGAGTCCTCCGGCGGCCACTGGCTACCCGTCCGGCCGAGGCTCGTTCTCGCCAGCGCATTCATGTTGTTCCTCGAACTCGCGCTGATCCGGTGGACCGGCTCCAATATCGTGCACCTGAGTTATTTCACCAATTTCGTCCTTCTCGGGTCTTTTCTTGGTATAGGTCTGGGTTTTCTGCGCGTCGGGCGTTCGCGGCGCCAGCCGTATTACTCGCCGATCGTCCTCGCGGCCCTCGTTCTCGTCGTGCTGATGTTCCCGGTGACCGTCAACCGCGACACCGAGGGCGTCCTGTACTGGACGAGCCTGCACACCGAGGGCCCGCCCATCTGGGTCACGCTGCCGATCATCTTCGCGGCCGCCGCCGCCGTCGTCATGGGACCGGCCGAACTCGTCGGCCGCTGCTTCCCCGAACTGCCCCGGCTGGAGGCCTACCGCTACGACCTCGTCGGCAGCATCACCGGCATCGCCGTGTTCACCTCGCTGTCGTTCCTGTCGGCCCCGCCGCTCGTGTGGGGGGTCATCGCCGCCGTCTGCTACCTCCTCCTGCTGGTGCCGAGGCCCCGGCTGCCGTACTGGCTGTTCGCCGTCGTGCCCGCGCTGGCCGTCGTCGGGCTGCTCGCCGCCGAGTCGCTGACCGCGGGGGCGCTGTGGTCGCCGTACTACAAGGTCACCCACAAGCAGCTGCCGTACGACATCCCGGTCCACGACATCTCCGTCAACGGCATCCCCCACCAGCAGGCCATGCCCGCCGCCACCCGGCTCCAGATCGAGCGCCAGTACGCGCTGCCGTACGAGCGGTCCTCGGCCGCCCCCCGCGAGGTGCTCATCGTCGGTGCCGGCAGCGGCACCGACGTCGCCATCGCGCTGTCCAAGGGCGCCACTCGCGTCGACGCCGTCGAGATCGATCCCAAACTGCGCGAACTCGGCGGCACCCTCCACCCCGACCGCCCCTACGCCGACCCGCGCGTCACCACCCACGTCACCGACGGCCGCGCCTTCCTCGAACGCACCGACGCGAAGTACGACCTGATCCTGTTCGCGCTGCCCGACTCGCTCACCCTGGTCTCCGGGGCCAGTTCGCTGCGCCTGGAGAGCTACCTGTTCACCGAGCAGGCCATCGAGGCCGCCCGTGCCCGCCTCAAGCCCGGCGGCGCCTTCTCGATGTACAACTACTACCGCGAGAGCTGGCTCGTCGACCGGCTGGCGAGCACCGTCCAGGCCGCCTTCGGGCACAAGCCGTGCGTCGACGTCGTCAGCACCGCGGGTCAGCAGGCCGTCATCACCGCAGGGCAGACGCCGCAGGCCCAGCGGTGCGCGGCCGAGTGGACGGGCGCCGCCGCGGGCACCCCGCCGCCCGTCTCCGACGACCGGCCGTTCCTCTACCTCAAGGACAGCACCATCCCGCCGATCTACCTCATCACGCTCGGGCTCGTGCTCGCCGTCAGCCTGATCGCGGTCCGCGCCGTCGCCGGGCCGTACCGGCGCATGCGGCCGTACGCCGACCTGTTCCTGCTCGGCGTGGCCTTCCTGCTGCTGGAGACCAAGAGCGTGACCGGCTTCGCGCTGCTGTTCGGCACCACCTGGGTGGTCAACGCGATCGTCTTCGGCGGCGTCCTCGTCGCGGTGCTCGCCGCCGTCGAGGTGACCCGCCGCTTCAGGACCCCGCCGCTGCCCGTCATGTACGGTGTCCTGCTCGCCGGCCTCCTGCTGGCCTGGCTGGTACCGGACGCCTGGTTGCTGTCACTGCCGGTGCCACTGCGCGCCGTCGTGGCGGTCACCGTGGCCTTCCTGCCGATCTTCGCGGCCAACGTGGTGTTCTCCAAACGGTTTGCCGACGCGGCCGACCCCACCACGTCCTTCGGCGCCAACCTGCTGGGCGCCATGGTGGGCGGTTGCCTTGAGTACCTCGCGCTCGTCATCGGCTACCAGGGCCTGCTGATCGTGGCGGCGCTCATCTACCTCGGGGCCTTCGCCCTCATGCCGCGCAAGGCGGCGGTTCTCGCCTGACGGGAGCCACCGGTCTCGCCTGACGGGAGCCATCGGGCCGGCTGATCGCGCAGACCCGGTGGCCGGTAACCGTCGGTGAGTGAACACTCACTGTAACCGCCGGTGAGTGAGCACTCACCGGCGCGGGCGGCGGCCCCGTCCGGGACCGCCGCCCGCACGTAGCCACTACGACGGGCCCGCTCTGGCCGGTGCGGCGGCCCTGTCCGGGACCGCCGCCCGCCAAGGGGCCTACAGGCCGCAGAGCTCGTCGAGCGACTTGGCCGACTTGTTGTCGTTCGCGGTCGGCGTCTGCGTCGGATTCACCCGCGTACGGCTAGGCGTCGCCGACGGCGTTCCGCCGCTGGGCGGCCCGGACGCCGACGGGGTCCCGCCGCTGGGCGCCCCGGACGCCTTCGCCGTGAGCGTCTTGCGCGAGGGCTTCAGCGAGTCCGTGAGCGCCTTCTGCGCCGCCCGGCGGATCCTCGGCCAGTCGGGACGGCCCGGCCAGTACGTCGGCGGCACGAACTGCATGCTGGTGATCTTGGCGTCCTTGACCTTGAGCGCCAGGTCCACCACGTGCTCCACCAGCGCCCGGGGGATGTTCGTGGAGGCCATGCGCCGGGCCGCGTTGGCGATCTTGGTGAAGTTGGTGAGCACCTTCTGCGGTGTCGCCTGCTTGGTGAACGCGCCGATGACGCAGCGCTGGCGGCCCATGCGGCTGAAGTCGTCGCTGTTGACCCGTGAGCGGCCGTACCACAGGGCCTGCTCGCCGGTCAGCAGCCGCTCACCGGCCTTGATCGTGCCGGCGGTGCCGTACAGGCCGCCCCAGGGGACGTCGTGGTCGACCCGGATCCGCAGCCCGCCGATGGCGTCCACCAGGTAGGCGAAGCCGTACATGTTGATCAGGGCGTAGTGGTCGATCTTGAGGCCGAGGGTGTGGCCGATGGCGTCCATCAGCACCCGGCCGCCCCGGTTCTTGCCGCCCGCGACCTGCGGGTTGTCGTTGGCGAACTGCCACAGTTCGTTGAGCAGGCCGCCATTGGGCAACTCGGCCTGGAAGCCGTGCGGGAACGCCTTGGCCATCGGCGAGTTCGGGGGGAACCGGACGTGCTGGAGGTTGCGCGGCAGGCTGAACAGCACCGTGTTGCCCGTCGGGATGTGGATGCTGGCCACGTTCATGCTGTCGGTCCTGATGCCCTCGCGGTTGCCCGCGCCGTCGCCGCCGAGCAGCAGGAAGTTCACCCGGTCCTTGCCGTTCCAGGGGTCGTCCTCCTTGATCGGGACCGCTCCCGGCTCGGCCGGATCCTCCTTGAAGATGCCGTCGATGGCCTTCTTGGTGGTCAGGCTGGTGTCGGCGGCCCATCCGAACGGCGCCGCCACCGCCACGCACATGACGCCCGCCAGGATGCCGGTGACGATCTGGCCGGGGCGCGTGAGCTGGTTGGGCCGCAGGGCGATGTAGGAGGAGATGATCAGGGCGAACCAGACGCCGGCGCCGACCCAGGCGGCCGTGTTGACCGTGGTGAGCATGCCGGAGCTGACCAGGGCGCCCAGCCGGGAGCCGTTGGCCAGGAAGAGGCCGAGGGCCGAGAGCAGGATCACCGCGAAGGCGCTGATGAGGGCCAGCGCCGTACGGCGGTGACCGGCCCGCAGGTGGGCGGCGCCGGGCAGGATCGCCGACAGTGCGGTCCAGCCGAGGACGGCGCCGGGGGTCAGCGGCTTGGCGAAGCGGAGGCCTGCCGGAGACTTGGCGCCGCGCTTGCCCGGCTCGCCGCCGGGCGGCCGGCTCCCGCCCGTCCCGCCTGGCGGCCTGTCACCGCCCGCCCCGCCGGCCGGCGGGTTGCCGCCGGTTCTGCCCGGCGGTCTGTTCCCGCCCGATGACCGGCCTCCTCCCGTCCCGCCCGGAGACCGGCCTCCGCCTGATCCACTCGATGACCGGCTTCCGGTCGGCCCGTCCTGCGGCCGGTTCGCGTCGGACGAGCGCTTGCCCGCGCGGCCCTCGGCCGGTCGGCCCGTCGGGCCGGCGTTCTCCGGCAGGACGGCGGGCCGGTCGGCCGAGTGGGCCCCGGACGGTTGGTGCGCCGGTCGGTCGCCGGGCTCCGGCCGGTCGTCGCCCGGTGGCCGGACCGCCTGCCGGTCGCCGGACGGGTCTTCGCTTCGCGCGGCCGGGCGGCCGTCGGCGGGCGGCGCCGTAC
>NZ_BAAAHQ010000036.1:75918-77667 GCF_039525605.1 Nonomuraea longicatena
CGGGCGGCGCCGTACCGCCGGGCCGGCCGGTGGCCCGTTCGGCGGGCGGCGCGGAATTCCCTGCGGGCTGGTTCGAGGGTTTCGCGGGTCTTCTTCCTGCCGCGCCGCTCGCCTGACGTGAGCGCCGCCGCTTCCTGCCGTCCCCTCCACCTCCCCGCGACCTGGTCCCGGGCGGGACCTCCGGCGTGCCGGTCGACCCCTCGTCAGGTGCACTTTCTCGTGCGCCGGGCGCGGTGCTGGCCTCTTCGTGGTCCGTCACACCGGCTCCTTCAAGCGAATACCAGGCAAAACCCGTGGTTTTGCTCCCCGTTGGCAGAAGATTGCCAGGATTCTAGTCCCCATATACGGACAACCAAGACAAGAACCTAAGCTGAGTTGAACGCGGCATGGCTTCACGAGGTCGCGGAGGACGAAGCCAGCCAGGTGTTGCACTGGAAGCTGTGGTTGCGTTCCCACCCCTGACGGAACCACCGATGGTTGTTCACAGGAGAGCCGTGGTCGCGCGGATATCCGGGGTGGTCGCCCAGCCGCGAGTAGAACCAGAACAGCCGGTTCCGGTTGGTCGTGCTGATCGGGTACGACCGGTGCACCGAGCGCATGAACATGCCGCCGAAGCACGTCGCCTGGAGTTCGATCCTTCTGTCGAGTCCGAGGCGGCCGCTCTGGCTGCTGCTTTCCAGCCGCCTGGACCAGTGGGCGTTGAGCAGGCCGGAGATGTTCTGCACGTGGTGGCCGTACTCGTGGGCCATCATGCTGATGATCCCGCCGTTCCACTGCACGAGTTCGCCGTACCCTGCCGAGTTGCCGTTGCCCCTGGACATCGCCGAGGTCGAGGCGTAGATGGTGTGGTTGCGCGGGCAGTAGTACGGGACCATGTTGCCCGGGGAGGGGTAGTCGCCGCAGGCGCCCCTGCCGCGCTTGGCGGCGATCGCGTACTTCGCCGGGATCCACGGGATCCCCTGCTTGAGCAGGAGCGGACCCCATGCGCGGTCCATGCACTTGCCCGTCTTCAGGATCAGCGCCTTGAGCTCGCCGTGGCTGTAGATGCTGGCGTCGCCCGCGCGGCAGTTCAGCGATGGCAGCCTGCCCACCCGGTAGACCGTGTTCGTCTTCAGGGATCTGTCCAGGGTGGGCTTCGGCGGGGTGGTGGGCTCGGCGCTGGGCTGTGCCGAGGGCACCTGGGTCGGCACCTGGGTCGGCTCGGTCGGAGCGTCCGTCTGAGTGCTCCTCGGCGGCGTGTACGTCGGGATCGCGACCGGCGTCTCGATGCGCGGGCCGTCCGCCAGCAGGGAGGCGCCCACGAGCAGCACCACGGCGAGGGCCGCCACGCCGCCGAGCACCACGGCGACGATCGCGATCGCGCTGCCGCCCGACTTCCGCCTGGGTGGCTGCGGCCAGTGACGGGGCGGCGGCGGGGCCGGCGGGCTCCACCGCCCGGCACCCGGCGACGGTCCCCGCAGGGGGCGCGCGGGCGGCTGCGGCCCCGCACCCATGTACGGACCAGGTCGCCCGCCCTGCCGCGGATCGGGCCGCGGATCGGGCCGCAACCCCGGCTGCCCGGGGCGACCGCCGTGGCCGGGGGCCGGTCCGGTGGGGTGAGGCGCCACGGGAGGCGGTTGCGGGGGCGCGTGCGGGGCCTTCGAGGGCGCGTACCCGGCCTGTGCGGGGGTGTTCGGGGCGGGAGCGGGCGCGTGCGGGACCCGTGAGGGGGTCTGGGGCCGTTCGGGCGGCATCTGCGGGTGGGGGAGC
>NZ_BAAAHQ010000036.1:77775-97454 GCF_039525605.1 Nonomuraea longicatena
CGCGGGCGGGCCGGGTGGCGCCGGGTATGCCGTACCGGGGCCGGGCGCCGAGTAGCCGGGGCCGGGCGTCGGGTAACCGGGGCCGGGTGGCGTGACGGGCGCGGGGTGGCCGGGACCGGGTGCCGCGACGGGCGCGGCGTGGCCGGGACCAGGTGGCGCGGCGGGTGCCGCGTGGCCTGGGCCGGGGCCCGGGCGGCCGGGCGGTGGCAGATGGCCTTGACCGGGCAATGGGTGGGGCGCCGGGGTGTGCGGGGCCGGAATACGGTCCCGGGGGTTCGGCGGTGGGGGGAGGTGCGCGTGCGGGCCACGGCTTCCCGGAGCCTGGGCGCCGGGGTGCGGCGGAGGGGGAGACGGCACACCGGGGGGCGGCGGGGCCGGGAGGCGCGGGGTCGTGGATCGCGGCGGCGCAGGCCGCTGCGGGTGCCGGAGGTCGTCCGGCTGACCTGCGGCCTCGTCGTAGCCGGGCGGCGGCCAGGGAAGGGAGGGCGGCAACTGCGGTTGGTCCTGGCCCTGAGGCCGTGGCGGATGCTGACCGTTCCCTGTCACCCAGTTCCCCCAAGCGCCGGATGCCGGCAATCCCGACGACCATTCCGGACCTTTGCCGAATTTGGGGCAGAAGCATACTGATTTATCACCCGTCACGGATGTCGCCTTAACCGGCTACGCTCTGAAATCAGTCGAGGTGATCTCCGCTATGTACCGGACCGCGCCGGGCGCCGTGTCCTAGTTTTCTGAGCATGAATCTGCAGCAGCTCCGCTATGTGGTCGCAACTGCGGAGCACCGGACCATGACCGACGCGGCCAGATCGCTGTTCATCGCGCAACCCGCACTCTCACGCGCGATCCGGGATCTGGAACGAGAACTCGGCATGACGCTCTTCTCCCGGTCCGGACGCGGAGTCTCGGTCACCCCGCAGGGCCGCCAGGTGGTCAAGCTGGCAAGACAAGCCCTGGAAGCCGTCAAGGAGATCGAGGCGCTCGCCTGCCACGGCGGCTACGGC
The DNA here is from genome assembly GCF_039525605.1 of Nonomuraea longicatena. Lineage (NCBI taxonomy): Bacteria > Bacillati > Actinomycetota > Actinomycetes > Streptosporangiales > Streptosporangiaceae > Nonomuraea > Nonomuraea longicatena. The sequence goes on from NZ_BAAAHQ010000036.1 coordinate 78,777, forward strand.
ACGGCGGAACTCCGCATCGCCGCCACCCCCAGCCTCGAAGCCGGTCTCGCGGGCCGCCTCCTGCCCGCGTACGCCGCCATGCACCCCGGCGTCCACGTGCACATCGTCCGCTGCGACGGCCGCGACGCCGTCGTCGCCGCCATCAGGGACGACCGCGCCGACCTCGGCCTCACCGACCTGCCCGTCCCCGCCGACCTGGTCACCCACCCGCTGGAGCGGCAGGAGATCGTCCTGGTCTCCCCGCCCGCCCTCGACCTGCCCAGCCCCGTGCCGGTCACCAGACTGGACGGCATGCGCCTGGCGCTGCCCGCGCGCGGCAGCCTGCTGCGCAGGGAACTCGACGCCCTGTTCACCCGCTACTCCGTCAGCCCCGCCGTCGTCCTGGAGAGCGACGAGCGCGACGGGCGGCTCGGCGCGGTCCGCGCGGGACAGGCGTCGCTGCTGTGGTACCGGGTCATGGCCGAGCAGGCGGTCCGCGCCGGACTCGTCGTCCGCTCGCTCGACCCCGCCGTCCGGCGGGTCATCGCCGTCGTGCACGCCCGCCGCCGCCTGCCGCTCATCGCCCAGGACTTCGTCGCGACGGCGGAACGGGAGCGGGCCGCCTAACATCGGGTTCATGGACCATCTCGTGCACGCGCCCCGCCGCCCCGAACCCCCCGCCACACGGCAGGACGGCGAGGTGCGGCCCGCGTGAGCGTGTTCCGGCTGGGGGAGCGGACGTTCGGGCCGGGGGAGTACGCGGTCATGGCCGTGGTGAACCGTACCCCGGACTCCTTCTACGACAAGGGCAGGACGTACGGCTTCGACGCGGCACTTGAGGCCGTCGGCAGGGCCGTCGCCGACGGGGCCGACATCGTCGACATCGGCGGCGTGAAGGCGGGCCCCGGCGACGACGTGGACGCCAAGGAGGAGATCCGCCGCGTCGCCGACCTCGTGGCCGCGGTCCGCGAACGCCATCCCGGCCTGCTGGTCAGCGTCGACACCTGGCGGGCCGAGGTGGGCGAGGTGGTGGCGGCGGCCGGTGCCCACCTGCTCAACGACACCTGGGGCGGCGTCGATCCCCGCCTCGCCGAGGTGGCCGCCAGGTACGGCGCCGGCCTCGTGTGCGCCCACGCGGGCCGCGCCCGGCCGCGCACCCGCCCGCACCGCGTCGCCTACGACGACGTGGTGGCCGACGTGGTCGCCTACACGGTCGACCTGGCCGAGCGGGCCGCGGCGGCGGGCGTGGCCAGGGAGTCGATCCTGATCGACCCGGCCCACGACTTCGGCAAGAACACCTTCCACTCGCTGGAGGTCAGCAGGCGCCTGGTGGAGATGAGCGCGACCGGGTGGCCGGTGCTGGTGGCGGTGTCCAACAAGGACTTCGTCGGCGAGTCGCTCGGCGGGCTGCCGGTCGAGCAGCGGCACGCGGGCACCATCGCCACGCTCGCCGTCTCCGCCCTGCAGGGCGCCCGGGTCTTCCGGGTCCACGACGCGGGCTCGGCCAGGCGCGCCCTCGCCGAAACCGCCCGCCTGCTCTGACCGTCACCGTACGGGCCGGAGTTCGACCACCACCCGCAGCCCCGGACGGGCGTCCTCCAGATGCACGCGCCCGCCGTGGGCCTTCACGGTCTCCCGGACGATCGCGAGCCCCAGCCCGGCGCCCCCCTCGTCGCGGCTGCGGCCGGAGTCGAGCCGGGTGAAGCGGTCGAACACCCGCTCCCGGTCCTCGGCCGGGATGCCGGGGCCGTCGTCGGTGACGGTCAGCACCCCGTCGGCCGTCAGCACCACCTCCACCTTCGTCGAGGTGTGGCGCACGGCGTTGTCCAGCAGGTTCGTCAGCACGCGGCTCAGATCCAGCGCGTCTCCGCGCACCACGACCGGATCGCAGAAGGCCAGGTGGGCCTCGCCGTACCGCTCGACGCTCTGACGGACGACCTCGTCCAGATCGACCGGCTCGCGGCGGCCGGGCCGGCCGCCGCGCTCGTCGAGGCGGGCCAGCGCGAGCAGGTCCTCGGCCAGGCGCGACAGGCGCAGCGTGTCCTCCAGGGCGCCCTCGGCGGTCTCCTGCCAGTCGGCGCCCTCCGGGTGGCCGAGCGCCACCTCCAGTTGCAGCCGGATGCTGGCGACCGGGCTGCGCAGTTCGTGCGCGGCGTCCGAGACGAGGGCGCGCTGGCGCTGCTCGGCCTCCTCCAGGCGGGCGAGCATGTCGTTGAGGGTCGTGGCCAGCGCGTTCACCTCGTCGTGCGCCTGCGGCACCGGCAGGCGCCGCGACCGGGCCGTGTGCGTGATCTCGGCCGCGCCCCTGCGCAGCGCGTCGATCGGGCGCAGTGTGCGGCCCACGATGATCCAGCTCGCCGCCGCCAGCAGCACCAGCAGCACCGGGGTGCCGACATACAGGACGTTCACCGCGACCTGGAGGCTCTGCGCGATCTCGCCGATCGAGCGGGCCGCCAGCACCGTGCGGCCGTGGTCGGCGCTCACCGCGACCACGCGCAGCGGGCCGGAGATCGCGTACGGGCGGCCGTCCAGGTCGACGGCGCCGCCGCCGCGCAGCGCCCGCTCCCTGGCGGCGGCGTTCAGCAACGGCACCAGCCGGTCGGCGCCGTACGTGACGTCCGTGATGCGCCCGTCCTTGTCGAGGACCTGCACGATCGTGCCGTCGTTCGTGACGATCGGCGCCGGCAGCCGTCCCGTGTCGGCCTTGACCCGAACCTGCTGGGCGTGCTGCTCGATCGCCCGGTCCACCGTGCCGATCAGCGCCCGGTCCAGGACCGTGAGCAGCGCCACCGCCGCGACCGCCAGCGCCGCCGCGAGCACGCACGCGGCCACCATCGTCAGCCGGAACCGCAGGCCCTGCCGCCGCCACCAGGCGAGCGGGGTGTCAGCCACCGTCGCCGGCCAGGCGGTAGCCCGCGCCGCGCACGGTCTGCAGCGCGTTCCTGCCGAACGGGGCGTCGACCTTGCGGCGCAGGTAGCCGACGTACACCTCGACGACGTTCGGGTCGGTGTCGAAGGTGTCCCAGACGTGCTCCAGGATCTCCGTCTTCGACACGACCTCGTCGCTTCTGCGCATCAGGTATTCGAGCAGGGCGAACTCGCGAGGGGTCAGCTCGATCTGGTTCTCGCCGCGCTCGACCCGGCGGCGGGCCGGGTCGAGGGACAGGTCGCCGGCCGAGAGCACGGCCGGGCGGCGGCCGACGTCGCGCCGCAGCAGGGCGCGCAGCCTGGCGACGAGCACGACGTAGGAGAACGGCTTGGTCAGGTAGTCGTCGGCGCCGAGGTCGAGGCCGTCGGCCATGTCGTACTCGCCGTCCTTGGCGGACAGCATCAGGATCGGAACCCAGTTCTCCTCGGCGCGCAACTGCTTGCAGACGTTGTAGCCGGACAGCCTCGGAAGCATGATGTCGAGCACGACGATGTCGTAGTCGCCGTTCCTGGCCAGGTGGAGGCCCTCTTCGCCGTCGTGGGCGAGGTCGACCGCGAATCCCTCCGCCTGGAGCCCCCGCCGCAACGCGGCCGCCATCCGCCGTTCGTCCTCGACCACCAGAACCCGCATGCCGGGCAGTCTAGAGAATCGCCGCTGAGAGCCCTCTCAGCGCCTTCTCGCCGCGCGGCGCCGGAGAACCCCCCTGGGCCCTGAACGGCCGGTGGCGCATGACAGGGCGAGGCCGGGGCAGGGGCGCGCCGCGGGAGGGCCGAGGGAGGTGGGTGACGGGCGGCGTCGCGGAGGGGTGGGGGAGCGGGGCGTGGCGCGGGAGAGGCCCGGGGCGGGCGGCGGCGGGGCGCGTGGGCGGGGGCTGGGCCGTACAGAAGCCGAAAGAGGGGCAGAAGCAGAAGCCGGAAAGGGGCGCCGTAGCAGAGACCGGAAAGCCCGCGCTGAGAAGGCTCTCAGTGCCTCTCAGCGTCGGCTAAGGGAGCGCATCGCAGGCTTGGGGCGTCGAACGTAGCGTAAAGGAGTGAAATGCGTAGAGGAACGATCGTGAGGTGGGGGGTCCCGATCGCGGCGGCCGCCGTCATCGGGGCGGCGGTTGGCGCCGGTCCGGTCATCGCCGCCGTCAGCGGCGCCCCCGCCCTGCCCGAGCGGACGGCCCAGCAACTGCTGGCCGACGCCGCCGCGGCCGCCAGCTCGAAGGGGCCGCTGCCGATGTCGGGGACCGTCCAGCTCACGGCCTCCCTCGGCCTGCCCGCGCTGCCGAGCCAGGAGGGGATGGGCGCGTCACCGCTGTCGCTGCTGTCCGGGTCGCACGAGGCGAAGGTCTGGTACGGCGACAAGGGCCGCATGCGGATCGCGCTGCCCGGCCAGATGAGCGAGACCAACGTGATCGTCAACGGCGACCAGTCCTGGTTCTGGGAGAGCGGCACCAACACCGCCACCAGGATCCGGTCCACGGGGGAGGCGGACCACGGCCGGCCTGAGACGCCCGCCTCCGCCGTCACCCCGCACGAGGCCGCGGCGCAGGCGCTGGCGAAGGTGGACGCCGACACCGCCGTCTCGGTCACCAACACCGCCGAGGTCGCCGGACGGGCCGCCTACCAGCTCGTGCTGACGCCGAAGCCGTCGGCGTCGCTGGTTCGGGAGGTGCGGGTGGCCATCGACGGCGAGAAGTTCATGCCCCTCCAGGTGCAGGTCTACGCCAAGGGCTCGGCTGAGCCGGCCTTCCAGGTGGGCTTCACCGAGGTGACGTTCACACCGCCGGCCGACGAGAACTTCACCTTCACCCCGCCCTCGGGCGCGAAGGTGAAGGAACAGGACTTCTCCGAGCTGAAGAAGTCCTTCGGCCCGAAGGACGGCGAGGCGGCCGCGCAGGAGGCGGCCAAGGAGTCGAAGGTCGTCGGCAAGGGCTGGACCAGCGTCGTGGTCATGCCGTTCAAGCTGGACCAGGCCGCTGAGCAGGGCGACCAGAAGCAGGCTCAGGGGCAGGCGGTCACCGACGCGGTACTCGGCGCCGCCACCCCGGTCAGCGGCACCTGGGGCTCCGGCAAGCTGCTCAAGACGAAGCTGGTGTCGGCGCTGCTGACCGACGACGGCCGCCTGCTGGCCGGAGCGGTCGCACCCGACGAGCTGTTCAAGGCGGCAGGCATCAGGTGACGACCATCGTCGAGTTCGAAGCGGGGGCGCCCCACGGGGCGGCCCCGTCCCCCGCGCTGACCACCAAGGGCCTGACCAAGCGCTTTCGCGGCGGCCAGGTCGCCGTGGACGCGGTCGACCTCAGCGTCCCGCGCGGATCGGTGTACGGCTTCCTCGGGCCGAACGGCTCGGGCAAGACCACCACCATCCGCATGCTGCTGGGTCTCGTCGCGCCCACCGATGGCGAGTACACGATGCCGCCGCTGGCCGGAGTGGGAGCGCTGGTGGAGGGCCCGGCGTTCTACCCGTACCTGTCCGGCGAGGCCAACCTGCACCGCCTCGACGCCGCCGATCCGACCGCCTCCGGCCGCACCGCCCGCGCGCGGGTCGGCCAGGCCCTCGATCGGGTCGGGCTGTCGGCCGCCGCCGGCAAACGCTTCCGCAACTACTCGCTCGGCATGCGCCAGCGGCTGGCCATCGCCGCCGCCCTGCTCGGCCCGCGCGAACTGCTCGTCCTCGACGAGCCCACCAACGGGCTCGACCCGCAGGGCACCCGCGAGGTGCGCACCCTGGTCAAGGAGATCGCGCAGGAGGGCACGACCGTGTTCGTCTCCTCCCACCTGCTGGCCGAGGTCGAGCAGATGTGCACCCACGCGGGCATCATGCGCACGGGCAAGCTCGTCGCGCAGGGCACCATCGCCTCGCTCAGCGGCGGACGGGCGGCGCGCATCAGGATCGAGACGCCCGACGTGGCCGACGCGGCGCGCGTCCTCGGCGCCCTGGGGCTCGCCGACGTGCGCGCGGGCGGCGACGTCACCGCCGAACTCGGCGGCCACGCGCCGGAGAGCGTCAACGCGGCGCTGGTCGGCGAGGGCGTCGCCGTACGCGGGCTGTCCGTCGTACGGCCCAGCCTCGAAGACGTGTTCGTGGGACTGACAGGAGAGGGCTTCGATGTCGACGGCTGACACGGACACCCGGCGCACCCCGGGGCTGGTCCCCGTCGCTGAGACCCGGCGCTCGGCCGAGCACGGGCCGCTCGCCCCCGAGACCCTCGTCCCCGCGGCGCCCACGAGCGCGCCGGGGGCGTTCTGGCGGCTGCTGTCGTCCGAGCTCTCGCTCACCTTCCGCCGCCCGCGCAACCTGGTCATGCTCGGCGTGCTCGCGCTGGTTCCCGTGGCCTTCGGCGTGGTGCTGCGGCTGATGACCGGCGAGGACGCCGACGGGCCCATGGCCGCCCTCCTGGAGGCGACCGCCGCCAACAGCCTGATGCTCACGTTCGCGTCGCTGAGCATCCTCGTGCCGATGCTCCTGCCGATCGTCGTCAGCGTCGTCGCGGGCGACTCGATCGCGGGCGAGGCCGCCACCGGCACCCTGCGCTACCTGCTCGCCGCGCCCGCCGGGCGGGGGCGGCTGCTGGCCGTCAAGTACCTCAACGCGGCCCTGTTCGGCCTGGCCGCCACGCTCGTGGTCACGCTGACGGCGCTGGCGGTGGGCATGCTGCTGTTCCCGGTCGGGCCGGTGACGCTGCTGTCGGGGAGCACGATCTCCGTCGCCGACGGGCTGCTGCGGGTCGCCGTCGCGGTCGGGTACGTCGCGGCCGGCATGGCCGCGCTCGCCGCCGTCGGCGTGGCGATCTCGACCATGACCGAGATGCCGATCGGGGCGATCGCGACCACGTTCGTGCTGATCGTCGTGGTGACGGTGCTGCGGGCGGTGCCGCAACTCGACGCGGTGCAGCCGTTCCTGCTGCCGTCGCACTGGGGCGGCTTCGACGCGGCCCTGCGCAGCCCGGTGGGCGACATGTCGGGCGGATTGCTGGCGTTCGCCGCCTACATCGGGTTGTTCTACTCGATCGCGTGGGCGCGCTTCTCCGGCAAGGACATCACCTCCTGACCCTGCGGCACAGCTCACCCTGAACTCCACCGGGACGGTCACCCGCGCGGCCGGGGGCGCGCGCGGGTGACCGCATTCCCGTGGGCCGTGTCGCAGGGTGGCGTGCGGCCGGCCGGGTCCTTCACACTCGCGGGCATCGAGAGCCCCCGAACGCTCGCCTGAACGCGAACGAGCGCCGTGGGAATCCTCGAACGTGCGGCCCTGGATCGCCTGCACCCTTTGTCGCTAGTGTCGATGCCGACCGCGTGGACTTGAGGTGATGGCTTTGCGGCACATCGGTGGCTTGCTCATCGGACTGGTGGTCACGGCGTGCGTGGTGGGAGGCGGCGGCTGGGCGGTTCAGCAGGCGATGGCGGAGAGCGCCGCGAGCCCACCGGGCGGTCAGCGGCTCTGGATCGCCCTCGGCGCCATGGCGGCGGTCGGCCTGGTCGTCGGGCTCGTCACGGCGGGCCGGGTCTCGCCGGTGGCGGCCTTCGTCCCCTCGATGGCGCTGCTCGCCTGGACGGTCGTGTACGCGCTCGACAGCGGCCGGGCGCTGTCGCTGGTCCCCGACCAGCCCTCGGCGTACTGGCTGGTCAGGCAGGCGGCGGCGGGTAGTGAGGTGCTGCTCACCAGCGGCGTGTTCGCCCTGCTCGGGGTCGCGCTGTTCATCCCCGTGCTCGTCCCCTCGCGCTGGGTGCGGCGGGAGGACGACGACTACGAGGCGACCCCGGAGGGCTCCTACTACTGAGCCGTGTAGAGGCGGGTGACGACCTCCTCCAGTGAGCTCTCGCCCGCCAGCAGGTCGTCGAGGGTGCCGTCGAAGGCGAGCGCGCCCCTGTCGATGACCATGACCCGGCGGCACAGGCGTTCGATGTCGTCGAGGTCGTGGGTGGTCAGGAGCACGGTGGTGCCCCGTTCGGCGTTGAGGCGGCGCAGGAAGTCGCGGATGCTGTTCTTGCTGACGACGTCCAGGCCGATGGTGGGCTCGTCGAGGACGAGCACCTCCGGCGCGTGCAGCAGCGCGGCGGTGAGGTCGCCGCGCATGCGCTGGCCGAGGCTGAGCTGGCGCACCGGTGTCCTGAGGAAGCCGGACAGGTCGAGCGTGTCGATCAGTTCGTCGAGTCGTTCGCGGAACGCCTTGCGATCTACTTTGTAAAGGAGCCGGACGAGTTCGAAACTGTCCTTCAGCGGCAGATCCCACCACAGCGTCGTCCGCTGCCCGAAGACCACGCCGATCCGCCGCGCGACCTTGATGCGCTTGCGCGACGGGTCCAGCCCGGCCACCCGTACCCGGCCCGAGGTGGGGGTGAGGATGCCGCACAGCATCTTGATCGTGGTGGACTTGCCCGCGCCGTTGGGCCCGAGGTAGCCGACGAACTCGCCGGCCCCGACGGTGAAGGACAGCTCCCGTACGGCGTGCACGACCTCGCGCCGCACCTTGAAGGAACGTCCTGCGCGGTCTAGTTCGATCATCGTCAGCTCCCTGTCGATCGGTAACGGCGAAGGCCCTGGCGCCAGGCCAGCGCGGCCGCGCCCGCGAGGACGGCGGCGGCGACGGGCCCGAGGAATCGCATGAACTCGGGGGTGCCGAGCGGGTCCGGCACGCCGAGGACGTACAGGCCCGGCTGCCAGTTGACGAAGGCGAGCGGCAGCGCGTAGGTGACCCCGCGCACCACGTCGCCGCCGTAGACGGACAGCGGATACTGGGTGAGCCAGCCGGCGCCGTAGGTGAAGGAGTTGCCCACCTCCGGCGCGTCGGTGAGCAGGAACTGCAGCGCCCCGGCCAGCGTCCACAGCGCGGAGAAGATCACCACGCCGCACCCGATCATCACCGGGACCATCCAGAGGCGTTCCCAGGGCAGGTCGAGGGCGGCGAGCGCGTAGACGAGCACGATCGCCGCCTGGAGCACGCGGCCGATCCGGGTGGGCATGAACCGGTCGGTGGCCATCTGGATCCAGGGGCTGACCGGCCTGATCAGCATGGTGTCGAAGGTGCCGGCCTTGATGTGCTGGCTGAGCCGGTCGAGGTTGCTGACCAGCAGGTCGCACAGGCAGAAGGCCAGGTTGGCGGTGCCGTACAGGAACAGGACCTGCTCGCGGTCGAAGCCGGCCAGTGTCGTGGTGTTGGCGAAGATGACCAGGATGGCCGCGACGTCCAGACCGGCGAGGACGAACCCGACGACGACCGTCAGCGCGAACGAGACGGGATATGCGGCGGCGGCGCGGGTCCAGGTCCACACGAGCAGCGTGTACGTCCTAACCACCCTGGATCACCACCTTGTGGCGGATGAGCCGGGTGCCGAGCGCGCCGAGGGCGAGCAGCGCGGCCGCCCACAGCGCCTGGGTGCCGAGCGCCTGCCAGATCTCGGTCTTGCCGAGGTAGACGTCGGCGGGGATCTGCGCCATCGCCGCCCACGGCAGCATGGCCGCGAGGTCGCCGAGGAAGCCGGGGAACAGCCCGAGCGGCAGGATCAGTCCGCTGAAGAACGTGGTGAGGACCATGGACAGGGTGTTGACGCCCCGGTCGTCGGCGAGCCAGCACACCGACAGGGCGACGAGGTAGCGCCAGGCGAAGCTGACGACGACGGCGAGCAGGAAGCTGGCGGCCAGCGCGCCGAGGTCGGCGGGGGCGACGATGCCGAACAGCAGCGCGCCGATCAGCATGGGCGGCACGCCCCGGACGAGGAACAGGTAGCCGGCCCGGCCGAGGTCTTCGGACAGGGCGCTGAGCTGCAGGGACGCGGGGCGGACGAGGTCGAGGGCGATGTCGCCGGTGCGGATGCGCTCGGGGATGGACAGGCCGCCGCCGAACAGTTGCATCGGGCCGATGAAGGCCTGGGTGATGAAGCTGAAGGTGACGGCGTCCGCCACGTCGTAGCCGGCCAGTCCGGGGCTGGCCGTCCAGAGGGCGATGAGGACGTAGGCGCGCATGATGCCGAAGACGCTGTTGGTGAAGGCGCCGGCGAGTGCGGCTCCGACGTAGGTCGCGTGTTTGCGGAAGCCGTATCCGGCCAGCCGCGCGTAGAGAGGGAAGGTTTTGCACCTCCGAGGGTGAGGGCACGACTACAGCCCGTGTCCATGAAGGCGCACGGGTGGCTTGTCGGGCGGTGGATCAGAAAGTATGGGCGGCGCCGACGGCGCTCCGCAAGGCGATTGACGCGGGTGGAACGTTGTTCCGGCGGGAACGTACCTGATGGAGGCCGGTATGCCCATCGACAGGGACGTGTTTCCCGACTACCCCCTCAGCTGGCAGGCGCGTGCTCTGAACGGTCTGCTGCGCGGCACGCTGAAGCCCGCCTCCAGTCTGCTGTTGCGGCATCGGGTCGCCATCGACGCGGCCGCGCGGCTGCGCGGGCTCGGCCGCCTGGTCCCGGTACGTCCGCCCCCGCACGTCAGCGTCGCACGGGAGGAGTTCGGCGCGTGCGGTGGGGAGTGGGTGCGGGCCGGTCGCGGCCTGGACGAGGGCGGCGCGGTGCTGTACTTCCACGGCGGCGGTTACTTCTCCTGCTCGCCGCGCACGCACCGGCCGATCACCTGGCGGTTGTCGGCGGCGGCGGGGCGCCCGGTACTGGCGCTGGACTACCGGCAGGGCCCCGCGCACCGGCTGGCCGGGTCGCTGGCCGACGCGATGGGCGCCTACGACCTGCTGCTGGCGGGTGGCCGGGATCCGGGGGGTGTGCTGCTCGCGGGCGACTCCGCGGGCGGCCATCTGGTGCTGGCGGCGCTGCTGGCGTTGCGGGACGCCGGTCGGCCGATGCCCGCTGCGGCGATCTGCCTGTCGCCGTGGGCGGATCTGACCGATTTCGTCCGGGCGAACGGCTGGCGGGATCCGCTGCTGCCCGAGGGGCGGGTGCGGTGGCTGGCGCGGCAGTGGACCCTGGGGCTGGATCCGAGCGACCCGCTGGTCTCGCCGGTCAACGGCGACTACACGGGGCTGCCTCCGCTGATGATCGTCACGGGATCGACGGAGGTGCTGCGCGACGAGGCGCGCAGGGTCGCGCTGAAGGCCCGCGCCGGGGGTGTGCCGGTCGACTACGAGGAGTGGCCGCGCATGCCCCACGTGTTCCCCATCCTGGCCGACGTACTGCCGGAGGCCCGCCTGGCCTTCCGGCACATGGCCGCCTTCGTGGAGGCGGTCTCGGACGGCCGCCGCTCCGTAAGGTAAGTTAGGGTTACCTAACTTAAGGAGTGGGCATGGCGAAGAGCGAGCACCGGGCGACGGTGCTGAGGACCGAGCGGATCACGCCGCACATGATCCGGGTGGTCGTGGGAGGGGACGGGCTGGCCGAATTCGCCACCGAAGGGCTGTGCGACCACTACGTCAAGCTCGTCTTCCCGCACGAGGGTGTGGAGTATCCGGAGCCGTTCAGCGTCGAGCACGTCCGGGCGAGCATGCCGCGCGAGTTCTGGCCGCGCCTGCGAACGTACACGGTGCGGGCCTGGGATCCGCAGGCGCTGGAGCTGACGCTCGACTTCGTCCATCACGGCGACGAGGGGCTGGCCGGGCCGTGGGCGGCGGCCGCGCGGCCCGGCGACGTCGTGCACCTGCTCGGGCCGGGCGGCGCGTACGCTCCCGACCCGGCCGCCGACTGGCACCTGCTGGCCGGTGACGAGAGCGCGCTGCCCGCCATCGCGGTCGCCCTGGAGCGGCTGCCCGGCGGCGCGCGCGTGCACGCCTTCGTCGAGGTCGAGGATCCCTCCGAGGAGCAGAAGCTCGACCAGCCGGTCACCTGGCTGCACCGCCGGGGCCGCCCATGCGGGCAGGCGCTGGTGGAGGCGGTGCGCGCCCTCGACTTCCCGGACGGGGTGCCGCACGCCTTCGTGCACGGCGAGGCGGGTTGTGTGCGCGAGTTGCGCCGCTACCTGCGTGTCGAGCGCGGCATCCCGCTGGAGCGGCTGTCGATCTCGGGCTACTGGCGGCGCGGCGCCGACGACGAGTCCTGGCGCGCGGTCAAGCGGGACTGGAACGACGCGGTCGAGGCCGAGGAGAGCGCCGCCCTCGGCCGGTGATCCTTTCAGCGGACGAACGCGTTGACCACCATCGGCAGCGACGCGTCCAGCCCGGCGACGTTGAGGACGCCCGCGTCCTTCGGGTCGCCGATCGAGTGACCGCCCGCCGTCATCGCCGCCACCACCACGCGCGCGTCGCCGGCGACGGCTCTCCGATAGGCGTCGAGCGCCTGGGAGGCGTGCCGGCCGCCGGCCCAGGTCTCGTTGTCGGTGAACACGACGATCCCGTCGACCGCCATCCGCTCACGCCGGGCCCACTCGAACGGCAGCGCCAGGTCGGTGCCTCCGCCGGACGGGCGCCACCGGCCGATCTCCCGCAGGTTCGTCCTGGGCGTGACCTTGGAGGCGTGCACGCGCGTGTCCACGTCGATGACGTGGACGTTCCCGCGCTCGATCCGGGACAGCATGACCGCCATCGCGCAGCCCACCTCGTACGGCGAGCCGATCTCCGAGCCGCCGACCACGACGGGGGCGCCCCAGCGGGCGCTCATGGACCCGGAGGAGTCCACGGCGACCAGCAGCCGCCTGCCCGAGGGCTCGACGGCGCCGAAGGACAACTGGTACGTCTCCTCCAGCGCGTCCAGGACCGCCGGGACGGGGGTCCAGGTCTGTGCCTCGGCGTGCGGGTTCGGCCGTGACCTGCCCGAGCCGTACACGCGCAGTGCGAGGAAGGCGTCCATCGGGTGGATGCGGGCCTTGAGCAGCGCGTCGCGGTCGGTGAGCCGGGCGACGGCACGCCGGGTCGCCTCCGTCATGGGGCGGAGGGTGCCGATCCTGGTCATCCGGGCCAGGTTGCGGATGAGCGCGGTCATGCCGACCGTGTCCACCAGCGCGTCCCACACCCGGTGCTCGCGCAGCATGGCGTCGGGCAGGAACTCCCAGGGGACCCGCTCCTCGGTCACGACGCGGACGGCCTGCTCGACGGTGGTGACCGCCTTCGCGGTCAGGAACCGGTCGATCGCCGGCAACTCCTCGCGGGCCACGTCGTCGGCGACGTTCCCGGCGATCCAGCCGAACAGCGTCGCGCGCTGGGCGGTGTCGGCCTTCGGGTGGGCGATGCGCAGCGCGTCGCGCAGGTCGAACGCCTCGCCCTGCGGTGTCTTGCGCTGCCGCGCCTTGACCGCCTTGAACGCCACCGCGTCCGCCTCACCCTCCAGGAACCACGAGCCGAGCGCCGAGCGCAGCGAGCGGCCGGCGCGCGGCGCCGTACCCCGTGCCGTCGGCTTTCCGCCGAGGTTCTTGTAGTAGCCGAAGAACTGGGCGAGATGGTCGGTCGTGCGCGCCACCTTCGGCAGCGCCGCCTTGGCGGCCCGGCGGGTGGCGGCGTCGCCGTTGGCGTAGCACGCGGCCAGCGCGAACAGCGCCGGACGCGGTTTCGGGGCGCGCGGCGGCCGGGCGGTCGAGATCTCCGTCAGCAGTTCGACGACGCGCGGGCCGTCCACGGCGACGGCCTCGAACAGCACGGCGGCGTTCGCGGCCGTCAGCGCGGCCTCGCCGACGTAGTAGGTGCCGCCGGTGGTGCCCAGGATCAGGAAGTCCTCAAGGCGGCTCCACACGTCCTTGGCGAAGACGTATCCACCCGCCGCGTTGCGCACCTGGCCGGTGCGGCCGGGCAGGGGCCGGCCCTGCGGGGTGGCGATAGCGGAAACACCGGCGAGGGGATCCCGGTCGCGCGCCATACTGCTGTCTCCTTCGCGGAATCTCGATCCGTGTATGCGCGGATGTGAATGTGCGGACCGGTCTTTACGGGTGCTGCCGTTTACACCACTTATGGGGTTCAGCCATAAGGCGGGACTCGAACCCGCACCTCCGTGGCGATAACCGATCCGCTTCGACCCGCCCCGGTCGTCATACCGATGAACGGTGTGGTCCGGAACGGACACGGATGTGTGACGGCCGCCAGTTTGAGCGCTCTGCCGACTGAGCTACCGGCCTGAACAGCCGGGCAGGACTCGAACCTGCGACCTCTCGCACCCGAAGCGATAACTGACGGACTTCGACCCGTGCCCGCACCGAAACGCACCGGGTACGGAAGGAGATATCCATACCCGCTTCGAGCGAACTGGCTGAAGAAGGGGCTTTGCTGTTCGAAACCGTAGCATGATCGATCTGGCGGGCGAATTCATTTTCCGCGCGGACGTCACCTCGCGAAGAAAGGCCCGCACCAGAGGTGCGGGCCTTTCTTCGCGGCTGCGCGGTCTAATGGAACTGCTCCTCCTCGGTCGAGCCGCGCAGGGCGGTCGTCGAGGAGTCGGGCGCGATGGCGGTGCCGACCAGGTCGAAGTAGCCGGTGCCGACCTCGCGCTGGTGGCGGGTGGCGGTGTAGCCGAGCGACTCGGCGGCGAACTCGGCCTCCTGAAGGTCCACGTACGCCGTCATCCCCTCGGCCGCGTACGCCCTGGCCAGGTCGAACATGCCGTAGTTGAGCGAGTGGAAGCCCGCGAGCGTGATGAACTGGAACTTGTACCCCATATGCCCGAGTTCTCGCTGGAACTTGGCGATCGTGGAGTCGTCCAGGTGCTGCTTCCAGTTGAACGAGGGCGAGCAGTTGTAGGCGAGCATCTGGTCCGGGTACTCCGCCTTGATCGCCTCGGCGAACTCGCGGGCCACGTCCAGATCGGGTGTGCCGGTCTCCATCCAGAGCAGGTCGGAGTAAGGGGCGTAGGCCAGGCCGCGCGCGACGCACGCCTGCACGCCGTTGCGGACCCGGTAGAAGCCCTCTGCGGTGCGTTCGCCGGTGGTGAAGTGCCGGTCGCGGGGGTCCACGTCGCTGGTCAGGAGCGTCGCGGCCTGTGCGTCGGTCCGCGCGATGATCAGTGAGGGGACGCCGAGCACGTCGGCGGCCAGGCGGGCGGCGTTGAGGGTCTTGACGTGCTGGCCGGTGGGGATCAGCACCTTGCCGCCGAGGTGGCCGCACTTCTTCTCCGACGCGAGCTGGTCCTCCCAGTGCACGCCCGCCGCACCGGCGGCGATCATGCCCTTCATGAGCTCGAAGGCGTTGAGGACGCCGCCGAACCCGGCCTCGGCGTCGGCCACGATCGGGGCCAGCCAGTGGGGCGCCTCGACGCCCTCCGACCAGGTGATCTGGTCGGCGCGCAGCAGCGCGTTGTTGATGCGGCGCACGACCGCGGGCACCGAGTTGGCCGGGTACAGCGACTGGTCCGGGTAGGTCTGCGACCCCAGGTTGGCGTCGGCGGCCACCTGCCAGCCGGACAGGTAGATCGCCTTCAGTCCGGCCTTCACCTGCTGGACCGCCTGGTTGCCGGTGAGGGCGCCCAGGGCGTGCACGTAGTCCTCGGTGTGCAGGAGGTTCCACAGCCGCTCGGCGCCGAGCCGGGCCAGCGTGTGCTCCTCCTGGACCGAGCCGCGCAGCCGGATCACGTCCTCGGCGCTGTAGGACCGCTCGACGTGCTCCCAGCGGGGGTCGTGCTCCCACCCGTGGCGCAGGTCCTCGGCCGCTCCCTTGAGGCGATCGTTCATCGCTCACTCCTTTGTCGTCCCCTGGGGCCTGTAAGCGAGTGTGTGCCCCGTCCGGGCGTCCTCAGTAGGCCAGCACTAGAAGAAGAACGATGAAAGTTAGCTGAAAAGTAACTACTGGCGAGTATTCAGTGAAGAAGAAATCCACAATTTTCCTGTTGGCCTAGACCAATCCGAGCGCGCTCAACGATCCGGCCGAGGCACTAGAAGAAGGAGAGTTTTTCTGTCTAAGCTCTGGTCATGGCCTCGCTGGTGCGCGAAGAACCGCTGTCTTTGACTCAGGAGCTCGATCTCATCGCTTTCGGGCAGCGACTGCGCCATCTGCGCAAACAGCGCGGGCTCACCCTCTCCGACCTCGGCGAGCGCGTCAGCCGCGCGCCCAGCCAGCTCTCCCTGCTGGAGAACGGCAAGCGCGAACCCAAGCTGTCCCTGCTCAAGTCGCTCGCCGCCGCGCTCGGCGTACCCGTCGAGGAACTCCTGCGCCGCCAGGCGCCCAACCGGCGGGCACAGCTGGAGATCCTGCTGGAGGAGGCGCAGCGCGACCCCGTCTACGCCGGGCTGGGGCTGCCCCGGCTGAAGGTCTCCGCGCGCGTGCCCAACGACGTGCTCGAACACATTCTCGGCCTGTACGGCGAGCTGCGCGCCAGGCAGGCCAGGGGCACCGCCACCCCTGAGGAGGCCCGCGCCGCCAACGCCGAACTCCGCAGGCGCCAGCGCGAGCTCGGCAACTACTTCCCCGAGATCGAGAAGTCGGCGGCCGAGGCGCTGTCGGCCGTCGGCTACCGTACCGGCGCGCTGTCGCAGTCGATGGTCCAGGCCCTGGTCACCCACCTCGGCTACACCGTGCACACCGCCCAGGACCTGCCGAGGTCGGTCCGCTCGATCACCGACCTGCGCAACCGGCGCATCTACGTCAAACACGAGCAGCTCGGCATGCACACCCCGCGCACCATCCTGCTGCAGACGCTCGGCCACCTCGCCCTCGGGCACGACCGGCCCCGCGACTTCGCCGACTTCCTGCGGCAGCGGACCGAGGCCAACTACTTCGCCGCCGCCGTCCTGGTGCCGGAGCGGGCGGCGGCGCCGTACCTGCGCGAGGCCAAGCAGGACCGCGCGCTGTCGGTCGAGGACCTGCGGGACGTCTTCGCCGTCTCCTACGAGATGGCGGCGCACCGCTTCACCAACCTCGCCACCCACCACCTCGACCTGGTGTGCCACTTCGTGCGCAACGACGCGGGCGGCATCATCTACAAGGCCTACGAGAACGACGGCATCGTCTTCCCCGCCGACGAGCAGGGCGCGATAGAGGGTCAGCGGATGTGCCAGCAGTGGTCGGGGCGGCAGGTGTTCATGTCGCCCGACCGGTTCTCGGTCTTCTACCAGTACTCGGACTCGCCGACCGGGACGTACTTCTGCGTGGCCCACGTCGATCCGTCGCGCGAGCGCGACTTCGCGATCACGCTGGGGGTGCCGTACAAGGAGTCGCGGTGGTTCCGGGGACGGGAGACGACGAGCAGGACCAAGTCCAACTGCCCGAACGGCGACTGCTGCCGCCGCCCGCCGGCGGAGCTGGCGGAGCGGTGGGAGGGGTACGCGTGGCCGTCGGCGCGGGCGAACTCGCACGTGCTCGCCGCCCTGCCGCCGGGATCGTTCCCGGGGGTGGACGAGGCGGACGTCTACAGCTTCCTGGACCGCCACGCGGCGCGCTGACGCCTGCCACGCGCCGACGTCCGCTGCGTGGCCGCCGCCGTCGGCGCGGACCATCCGTTACGGCAAGCCGCCCACCCGCCTCCCGCCGCACTCCGGCCGAGGGCCTCCAGGAAGACGCTCCTCCCCGATTCGGCCCCCGCCGTCACGCCGAAAACGGACGGAGGTCGTCCATGGGTGGCCGCTCCGCCACCGACACATCCCGATTTTTCATGACATGGCCGGTGTTCGTCCGCCGGAACTGCGTCAGATACGGCGACGGCTCCGCCATCGGCGCGATCTTGCCCTGGCGGGCCAGGCGCGACCACGCGGTGAGCATGATCTGCGCCGCCATCCCGCCCAGCGCCTCCGTCGACTGGTGCGAATGCTCCCGCGTCCCCAGATCCACCTGCGCGAGCGCGTCCAGCCCCGCGAGTTCGAGCAGATCGACCAGCAGCCCCAGTTCGACCCCGTAGCCCGTGACGAACGGCACCTTCTCCAGGGCCGCGCGCCGCCCCGCGTACTCGCCCGCCAGCGGCTGGACGAAGCCCGCCAGCTCCGGCCAGTGCAGGTTCAGCAGCGGCCGCGCCACCAGTTCGGTCACCCTGCCGCCGCCGGTGGGAGCCCCCAGCAGCGGCCGGTCGTAGCAGCCCTTCACGTACACGAGCGCCGGGTCGCTCAGCAGCGGCCCCAGCAGCCCGCCCACCATCGCCGCCCGGAAGCCTCTGACGTCGGCGTCCGCGAACACCACGATCTCGCCGGAGGTCACCGCCAGCGACTTCCAGAGGGCCTCGCCCTTGCCGTCCAGCGGCTTGAGCGTCGGCAGGATCTCGTCCTGGGCGTACACGGTCGCCCCGGCCCGCGCGGCCACGGCGGCGGTGTCGTCCGTGGAGCGCGAGTCGATGACCACGACCTCGTCCACCACCGCCGACAGTTCCCCGAGGAGCACCCGTACGATGTCGCCGACGGTCTCGCGCTCGTCGCGCGCGGGCAGCACGACGCTGACCGACGTCCCGCCCTTGGCCTCGACCAGGCGGGCCGGCGGCCAGTCCGCCGCCGAGTAGGTACGGCGATGCCACCAGGACTCCACCTCAGGCAGCACGCGACCTCCCCCGTCAACCGATCCCTCCCAGCTTACGGCGCGAAGAATGTACGGAATGTCGGTGAGTGCCGCCCGGCCGGAGCACGCCCCTGCGGCCGGTGCCGTCGCGCCCGGCCCGAATCACGTGTCAAGGAGCGGGTGCCAAACGCTCGCCGAGCGGGATGTGCGGCAGCAACTCCATCCCACGCGTGGGCGGTCTGCTGTCGCTGCGCGGCAGCGTCGGGACCGCCGACCTCGCCAAGGCGCTCGGGCTCGGCGCGCTCGTGCCCAGGCAGCGCCGGTCGCTGCCGCTGTGCCCCCTGCGGGAGCCCGCCCTCGGGCTACGGGAGGCGCGCCCGGTCTACTCGGCGAGGAGGTCGTCGGGTGACGACCGCGCCAGTCCGGCGAGGGTGGCCAGCGCGCGGGCCAGCGTCTCGGCCGGGGGAGAGGCCAGGCCGAGGCGGACGGCGTTCGGCGCGCGGTAGCGGCCGACGGCGAA
>NZ_BAAAHQ010000036.1:97465-138078 GCF_039525605.1 Nonomuraea longicatena
AGGCCGCCGCGGGGGTGACGGCGATGCCGTACCGCGCGGCGGCGGCCACGAACGTGTCGGCCCGCCACGGGGCGGGCAGTTCCCACCAGCAGTAGAAGGAGCGCGGGTCGGTGCGGACGGCGAACCCGCCGAGGTGGCGGGCGACGATCTCCTGCCGCACGGCCACCTCCCGCCGCTTGCCGAGCGTCACCGAGCCGACGACGCCGTCGCCCACCCACCTGGTCGCCGCCTCCAGCGCGAACCGTATCGGCGTCCAGGCGCCGGAGTGCAGCGCCGCGGTCATGCCGGCGCTCACCTCGTCCGGGACGACGGCGAACCCGACGCTCAGGCCGGGCGCGAGCCGTTTGGACAGGCTGTCGACCAGGATCGTGCGCTCGGGCGCGAACGCGGCCAGCGGCGGCCGGTCGTCGGCGAGGAACGACCAGACGGCGTCCTCGATCGCGTGGAGGCCGAGCCGGGTGAGCACCTCGGCGAGTTCGGCCCGCCGGGCGGGCGGCATCGTCAGCGACAGCGGGTTGTGCAGCGTCGGCTGCAGATAGAGCGCGGCCAGCGGCGCCCTGCGCGCTGAGGCCACCACGGAGTCGGGCACCAGTCCGTGCTCGTCCATGGCCAACGGGACGAGCGTGACCCCGAGGCGGGCGGCGATCGTCTTGAGGACGGGATAGGTGAGTTCCTCGACACCCAGGCGCGCGCCCGGCGGCACCAGGGCGGCGATGGCGCCCGCGACAGCCTGCCGGCCGTTGCCCGTGAACAGCACCTGCTCGGGCCGAGGCCGCCAGTCGTGGCGGGAGAGCAGATCGGCGGCGACCTCACGGGCGAGAGGGGTGCCGGCCGCGCCCACCGGCCGCATCGCCGCGCCCAGGACGTCGGGACGCAGCAGGGGCGCCATGGCCTCGCCGAGCAGTTCCGCCTGCCCGGGGAGGTCGGGGTAGTTGAACTCAAGGTCGATCCGGCTGCTGCCGGGCTCGGTCAGGGAGGGGCCGGGGCGCGGGGCGGCGGCCCGGACATAGGTGCCTCTGCCGACCTCGCCGACGGTCAGCCCGCGCCGGGTCAGTTCCCGGTAGACACGGGCGGCGGTGGAGTCGGCGATGCCCCGGCCACGGGCGAAGGCGCGCTGAGGCGGGAGCCGGTCGCCGGGCCGCAGGCGTCCTGATGTGATCTCCGAGGCCACCTCGTCGGCGACCCGCCGGTAATCGTCCACCGCGCTCTCCTCTCACTGCGCTCTCCTCTCACTGCGCTCTCCTCTCACTGCGCTCTCCCCTCACCGCAGTCGAGTCTCACCGCAGTCGAGCATTCATCATATTGCACCGAGTGCAATTTCGAATATTGCACTCGGAATCTGCGGTCGAATACGCTGACAAGGCGGTCGGTGCCGTGACTCCGGAGCATCGATTTCCGACGGAAGGCGGCATCGGTGATCGAACAGAGTGCGGTGCTGGGCGTCGTCGCCGTGGCGCTCGGAATGGTGCTGTCACCGGGCCCGAACATGATGTACCTGGTGTCGCGGAGCATCGGCCAGGGCCGCCGGGCGGGTGTCATCTCGCTGGCCGGTGTCGTCGTCGGCTTCCTCGTCTACCTCCTCGCCACGAACCTCGGCCTGGCGGTGCTCCTCGCCGCGTTCCCGCAGATCCTCACCGCCATCCGGCTGGCCGGCGCCGCCTACCTGCTGTGGCTGGCCTGGAAGACCGTCAAACCCGGCGGGGCGTCGGTCTTCACCGTGCAGGAGGTGCCGCACGACGCGCCGGGCAGGCTGTTCGGCATGGGGCTGATGACGAACCTGCTCAACCCCAAGATCGCCATTCTGTACATCTCCGTCATCCCGCAGTTCGTCGCTCTCGACAAGGGGAACGTGCTGCTCCAGGGAATCGTCCTCGGCGGCCTGCAGATCGCGGTGGCCACGACGGTCAACCTGTCGATCGTGCTGATCGCCGGCGGCGTCGCCGGATTCCTGGCCGCCCGCCCCTTCTGGCTGCGGGTCCAGCGGGTGGTGATGGGCGGCATGCTCGGCGTGCTGGCCGTCATGCTGGTCTTCGACAACAGCGCGGGCGCTCCACCGGTGGTGGGCCTCGGCTGAGCGGCCGGCTGCAGGCCGTCCCGCTGCTCACGCCGTCGGCAGGCGGGCGTGGGAGAATGGCGACGGCTGGAAAGGGGCTTCGATGAGCCGTTGGACGGATCTGACCGGTGGCAGAGGCGGTGAGAGGTACGCCGAGCGCTTCGCCGCGCTCGCCGCCTCCGGCGCGGACGTCCACGGCGAGGCCACGCTGTGCGCGTCGCTGGTGCCGGTCGGTGCCCGGGTGCTGGACGCCGGCTGCGGCACCGGCCGGGTGGCGATCCGGCTGGCCGAACTCGGGTACGACGTGGTCGGCGTCGACCTCGACGCCTCCATGCTGGCGGTGGCCGCCCGCTTGGCGCCGGACCTCACCTGGGTCGCCGCCGATCTCGCCGACCTGGCCGACCCGGCAGGGCCGACCGACCTGGCCGACCCGGCAGGGCTGGCAGGGCGGGAGGGGCTGGCCGGGCTGGGGGAGTTCGACCTGGTGGTGGCGGCGGGCAACGTCATCCCGCTGCTGGCCGAGGGCACCGAGCCGCGCATCATGGCCAACCTCGCCGCCGCCGCGAAGCCCGGCGGGCTCGTGGTGACCGGATTCGGTCTCGACGCCGCCCATCTGCCCGTCGCACCGACCTTCACCCTGGCCGAGTACGACCGCTGGTGCGCCGCCGCGGGTCTGACACTGGAACGACGCTACTCCACGTGGGACACGCGACCGTTCGCCGACGACGGCTACGCGGTCAGCCTCCACCGCCGCCGCTGACCCCGGACACCACCGTCCGCCGCACGGCGCCGGTAACTGCGCGTCGGTGACTTCGCGTCCGCAGCATCGCGTCGGTGGCTGCGCGTCCTGCTCCGCGTCGGTGGTCCGTGTCCGCCGCACCGCGTCGGCGGACGTGCGGTGTCACTCGCGGGTACGGCCCGGCGGTGTGCGCAGCAGGCCGCCGATGCTGAAATCCGGAGTCTCCACCCGCGCGTCCGGCAGCAGCGTCGAGGGATCGACCCCGACCTTGTCGAGCGCCTGTCCCAGCGGCGTCAGCGGACGCAGCAGGGGCCCGCACCGCGACGGCGGCGTGCCCAGTGAGTACGCCAGTGAACACAGCCACATCCCCAGGTCGTCGGTCTGCCCGTTGAGGTCGAGCCGCGTCCGGAAGACCCCGGCCCGGGGGTCGTAGGCGTTGTTGGCGTTGCCGGCCGTCAGCGGCGCGACGTCCAGGAACGTCTCGATCGAGCGCCGCTGTCTCACCAGCAGTCGCGTGACGGCGGCCACGTCGCGGACGTTCGCCGAGATCTCCCCGCGGTTGTCCTCGACGAAGCGGGCCACCTCTGCCAGCGTCCCCGACAGCGACCGCAGCACCGCGCGCAGTTCCTCGCGCTCCCCCTCCAACTGCCCCGAGACGGTGGACAGGTCGCGCATGAAGGCCCGCACCCGCGCGTCGTCCTCGGCGAGCGTCTGCGTGGTGCGCGCGAGGTTGCGGATGGTCTGGGAGAAGTCGTCCTGATTGGCGGTGAGCGCCGCTGTGGCGTCGGACAGCCCCCGTACGGTCGCCCCCACCGTCTCTCCCTGCCCGCCGAAGGTATCGGCCGACACCCGCAGCAGCCGGGCCAGCGCCCCTCCCGAGCCCGCCGCGTCCGGTCCGAGCGCCCTGGTGAGCGTGTTGAAGCTGCGCAGCGCCTCGTCGATCTCGACGGGCGCCCGCCCGCGCGCGAGCGTGGCGCCGTCGCTCAGCACCGGCCCTCCCGTGTACGGCGGCGCCAACTGCACATACCGGTCGGCCACGACGGACCGGGCCACGATGACCGCCTCCGCCTCCGCCGGGACCTTGTGCGCGGCGGAGTAGGTCAGCTCGACCCGCACCCGCCCGCCCTCGGGCGTCACGGCGGTCACCTCGCCCACCTTGACGCCCAGGACGCGGACGTCGGAGCCGGGGTAGAGGCCGACGGCGCGGTCGAAGTAGGCGGTGACGGCGGTCGCGTCGGCCGGTCGGAGCAGGAGGTAGCCGGCCGCGACGGCGAGCGCGGCGAGGAGGGCGGCGAGCCAGCGGTTCATCGGGGGCTTCCGGGCAGGGGGCTGATGGTGAGCGAAAGGCTACCGAGGGTCACCGACAGTCCGGGGGTGTTCCGCCCTGGCGGCTGAGGCTACTCGCCGGTAGGGTGTGACCGTCCATACCCGAGATCACCAAATATCGGGAAGGTGGCGCTATGTCGGGCTTCAGCCTTGACCTGAGCGACGACGTGGTGAACGTGCGCGACTGGGTCCGCGTCTTCGCTCGCGACGTCATCCGCCCGGCAGGCGCCGAGTGGGACGAACGCGAACAGACCCCCTGGCCCGTCATCCAGGAAGCCGCCAAGATCGGCCTCTACTCCCTCGACTTCTTCGCCACCCAGTGGTTCGAGCCGAGCGGCCTGGCCCTGCCCGTGGCGTTCGAGGAGATCTTCTGGGGGGACGCCGGAATCGGCCTGTCCATCGTCGGCACCGGGCTCGCGGCCGCCGCCCTGTCGGCCGGCGGTACCCAGGAGCAGATGGGGGAGTGGCTGCCGCAACTGTTCGGCACCGCCGACGACGTCAAACTGGGCGCCTTCTGCGCCTCTGAGCCGGACGCGGGTTCCGACGTCGGCGCCATCAGGACGCGCGCCGTACGGCAGCCGTCGGGCGACTGGCTGCTCAGCGGCGTCAAGACCTGGGCCACCAACGGCGGCATCGCCGACGTCCACATCGTCGTCGCCTCCGTGGACCCCGACCTCGGCACCAGGGGCCAGGCCGGTTTCATCGTCCCGCCCGGGACGCCCGGTCTGTCGATGGGGCAGAAGTTCCGCAAACACGGCATCCGCGCCTCGCACACCGCCGAGGTGATCCTGGACGACGTCCGCCTCCCGGCGTCCTGCCTGCTCGGCGGTGCGGAGAAGCTGGAGGCCCGGCTGGCGGGCGCGCGCGAGGGGCGGCGCTCGGGCGAGCAGGCAGCGATGCGCACCTTCGAGACCACGCGCCCGTCGGTGGCCGCCATGGCCGTCGGCATCGCCCGCGCCGCCTACGAGTACGCCCGGGACTACGCGGGCGAGCGCGAGCAGTTCGGCCGCAGGATCGGCGAGAACCAGGCGGTCGCGTTCCTGCTGGCCGAGATGGCCACCCGCGTCGACGCGGCCCGGCTGCTGACCTGGCGGGCGGCGTGGATGGCGCGCAACGGGCGCCCGTTCGAGCGGGCGGAGGGCTCGATGTCCAAACTGGTCGCGGGCGAGAACGCGGTCTGGGTGAGCGAGCAGGCCATCCAGATCCTGGGCGGCGCGGGCTACACCCGCGAGCACCCGGTGGAGCGCTTCCACCGGGACGCAAAGATCTTCACCATCTTCGAGGGTACGTCGGAGATCCAGCGCCTCATCATCGGCCGCGCCGTCACCGGCCTGCCGGTGCGGTAGCGCACTCTCGTCCGAGACCCCGAGAGGAGCCCGGCCCGACGGCGCGAGCCCGCCCGGCGGTACGACCCCCGACCGGGGTCGAGCCTGGCCCATGGCCGAATCGCGGCCATGGCCGGGAATGCCCGGTCGGGGCAGAAAGTTAACCCCGCTTGACGCTGGGCAGGGCGCCCGCGGGCAAGGCTCAGACCATGACGCCCGACCCCGGTGCCGCCACTTGACCGGCGGCACCACCGCCCGCGCGCTGGCTCGGCCGGCCCTGCCCGCACTCGTCGTCGGCGTGGCCTCCAGCCTGGTGCTACTGGTGGTCAGCCTGGCGGCCGAGTGGGTGCAGGAGGTGCTGTGGAAGCACCTGCCCGCCTCGCTCGGGCTGGACGGCGGCTCCGGCTGGTGGACGCTCGGCATGCTGACCGCCGTCGGCCTGGTGGCCGGGCTGGTGGTGTGGAAGGTCCCGATCGGCCCGGACCCGGCGACCGAGGGCCTGGTCGGCCCCCCGCTGCCGGTCCGGGTGGTACCCGGCATGCTGCTGGCCACGGGGATCACCCTGGCGGGCGGCGTCAGCCTGGGCCCGGAGAATCCGATCACCGCCGCCAACGTCGCGCTCGCGGTGGCCGTCGGCGCCCGGGTGCTGCCGGGCATCCGGATCCCGGTCTGGGCGGCGCTCGGGGCGGCGGGCACGATCGGCGCGTTGTTCGGCACACCGGTCGCGGCGGCGCTGATCCTGTCGGAGATGGCGCTCGGCTCCAAGGACGAGCCGCTGTGGGACCGGCTGTTCGCGCCGCTCATCGCCGCGGGCGCGGGCGCGATCACGACGGTGCTGGTCGCGGCCCCGGTCTTCGACCTGGGTCTGCCCGGCTACACCTTCCGGGCGGGCGACCTGGTCGCCGGCGCGCTGGTGGCGGTCGCGGGCGTGCTGGTCGGGCTGGCGGCGGTCTACGCCTTCCCGTACGTTCACACGTTCTTCCACCGCGTTCCCCACCCGGTGCCGCGTCTGATGCTGGGCGGCCTGGTCCTCGGCGTGCTGGGCGTGATCGGCGGCCAGATCACCCTGTTCAAGGGGCTGAGCGAGCTGAAGGAACTGGTGGCCGCGCACGACGGCGCGGCGACGCTGGCGCTGGTCCTCGCGGTGAAGATGGCCGCGCTGCTGGTGGCGGCGACGGCCGGGTTCGTCGGCGGCCGGATCTTCCCGGTGGTGTTCGCGGGCGGAGCGCTGGGCCTGCTGGTCACGGCGCTGGTCCCGGGCGTGCCGGTGACGCTGTCGATCGCCTGCGCGGTGATGGGTGTGACGCTCGCCATCACCCAGCAGGGTTGGCTCAGCCTGTTCATGGCCGCCACGATGGTGGCCGACCTCGACCTGCTGCCGGTGCTGTGCCTCGCCGTACTGCCCGCCTGGCTGCTCGTCACCGGTCGCCCACAGATGATCATCGAGGAGAGCACATGAGCACCACCCCCGCCGCGCTCGCCCAGCGTCAGCTCGACGCCTACAACGCGCACGACCTCGACGCGTTCGTCGCCTGCTACGCCGAGGACGTCGTCGTCCTGTCGGGCGACGAGGTGGCGGGGCGCGGCCGCGCGTTCCTGCGCGAGCGGTACACAGCGCAGTTCGCCGCCCGGACCTGCCGCGCCGACCTCCTCGGCCGGATGGAGGCGGGCGAGTGGGCGGTCGACCACGAGCACGCGGTCGGCACCTCCAGGGGAGAGGCGGTGCTGATGGTCGCCTACCGCGTCAGGGGCGGCCTGATCGACCGGGTGGTCTTCATGAGCTGATGAGAGCTCTCTCATCCGGATCCCAGGACCGTCTCATCGCCCGCATTGAGGCTTTTCTCAAGCAATAAGCAGAGGAGGCCGGAAATGGGCAGGATGACGATGGTGATCGCGGGTGTGGGGCTGGGCGTGGGGCTGGGGGCGGGCCTGCTCGCCGTCCCGGCGCTGGCGGACGAGCGGACCTGTGAGGGCCGCGTCGGCGCGGTGACCCTCGACGACGTACGGGTCCCGGAGGGCGCCACCTGCGCCCTCACCGGCACCCGCGTGAAGGGCACGGTGAAGGTCGAGCGCGGCGCGACGCTCGTGGCGCGCGGCGTGAAGGTCACCGGTGACGTACAGGGCGAGAACGCCCGGTCGGTCAGCGTGGGCCGCTCGTCGAGCGTGGGCGGCAACGTGCAGGTCAAGCAGGGTGGCGCCGCGAGCGTCACGTCCTCGCGGGTGGACGGCGACATCCAGTACGACGCCAACCGGGGTGGGCTGAAGGTGCGCGGCAGCCAGGTGGGCGGCAACGTCCAGGTCGTCGGCAACCGGGGTACGGCCGAGATCACCGGCAACCGGGTCAAGGGCGACCTGCAGTGCAAGGAGAACTCCCCGGCGCCCAAGGGCGGGGCGAACACGGTCGCGGGCGACAAGGAGGACCAGTGCGCCGGGCTCTGACACGTCCTTGAGGCAAGATCCGCGAATCCCCTGTGGCCGGAGTGACAGATGTGTAAATTTTGCACCTTGTCAGGCGATTTCGGTGGTAGGGGGAACATGTCGTCACATGCGGGGATTGCTGAGGCACTCCGGCTCTGGCAGGAAGGCGATCTCGACGGCGCCGCGGTCCTGCTCCGCCAAGTCGCCGCCACCGGCGACGCGGAGGCGTCGCACCGCCTGGCCCTCCTGCTCGAACTCCGCTCCGACCTCGACGGCGCCGAGGCCGCCCACCGGGCGGTGATCCAGTCCGGCGACCCGGTCTACGGCCAGCGCTCGGCGATGTCGATGGGTATGCTCCTGGTCAACGCCGAGGAGTGGGGGGCCGCCCACCGGGTCCTCTCGCTCGCCTCGGGCGGCGCCGACTTCGAGGTCGCGGCCCTCGCCGACACCGCGCTCGTGCTCGTCCTCACCAAGCTCGGCGACCTCGGCGGCGCCCAGGAGGCGCTGGAGCGGGCCCGCGCGTGCGCCAGCCCCTCGGTCGCCGAACTGGCCGAACGCCTGCAACTGCCCGAACTGTCGCGCCCCGCCCCCGAGGCCGCCCGCGAGGTGTTCGAACTGGCCGAGCAGACCGGCGACCTGGAAGCCTTCCAGCACCTGCTGACCTGCGGCGACCCCGAGATCGTGTCGCTGTCGGCCTTCCACCTCTACAGCGCCTACGCCGAAGAGCGCGCCTACACCGCCGCCCGCGAGGTGTGCGAGCACGCCATCGCCGTCGGCGACCCCGAACACCGCACGCTCGCCTACAAGCTGCTCGGCGCCGTCCTCTACGACCTGGAGGAGTACGGCGAGTCGCTGGCGGCCTACCGGCGGGCGGCGGAGGACCCGAGGCCCGACTTCCGGCTGGAGGTCCTCATCGAGCAGGCCAGGCTGAGCGCCCTGGTCGGCGACGAGGACGGCGCCCGCGCCCTGTTCCAGCGAGTGGCCGCCAGCGGCCACCCCCGCTTCGCCGTCAACGCGCACGCCTGCCTGTCCCAGATGGACATCGAGTCCGAGCAGTACGGCCCGGCCCTGCCCCACCTGCGCGCCGTCCTGGAGTCCGGCGAGGCCGAATGGGCACAGGCCGGCGTGGCACTGCTCGGCGCGGTGGCCGAGTCCGCCGCCGCGCACCGCGACGAGGCCCTCGACCTCCTGGCCGCCACTGCAGAGCACCACCCCGACCTCGACACCCGCCTGCTGGCCGAGATCCAGCTCACGCGCGCCAAGGCCAGGGAGCCGCTGGAGGACCCCGTCGAGGAGCAGGCGCTCCAGGACACCGGCGCCGGGCTGGACCGGCTGCGCGCGGGCGACCTGGCCGGGGCCCGCACCCTGCTCCGCCGCGCTTCGGACTCCGGCGAGTCGGCGCACGCCCTGCGCGCGATGATATCCCTGGCCTTGCTCGAACTCGGCGAAGGCGACCGTGAGCAGGCCGACGACCTGCTGCGCTTCGTGAGCGAGGGCCGGGACGCCGAGCAGGGGCTGCTCTGCGCGCTGCTCCTGCACCTGCTGGAGCAGGAGGGAGCCGACCCGCACCCGATCCTCCACGCCTTCGCCGCGCACCAGCGGCATGGCCGGCAAGCGGGGGTCGCCGCCTACGAGGAGGCCGCCGCGCACCCCGACCCGCAGGTGGCGGCGCTCGGCAACGTCTTCCTCGCCGCCACGGCGCTCGCCGGCGGCGACCCGGCGCAGGCGGCCGACCTCTACCACAAGGCGATCGTCTCCGGCGACCCGCTCGCCCTGGGATACGCGGCCGTCCACGCCGTCGCCCTGGTGAAGGACGACGACGAGGAGCGGATCCGCAGGCTGCGCCTCGCCCTGCCCGCGAGCCACCCGCTGGTGGCCCCCTGGGTCGCCCACACGCTCGGCGAGATCTTCCTGAACCAGCCGGACTTCACCGAGTTCGAGGACGACGTGGCCCATGCGCGCGCGGCCTTCGCCCGCGCAGGGGAGTGCGTCAACCGGGGCGTCCGCGAGCAATCCAGGCACAGTCTGCTGCGGATCCTGCTGCACGACGACGACCTGCTCGCCCAGTGCGCCCTCCACGAGGACGGGCTCGCCGACGGCGGCCAGGAGACCGCGCCGCTCCACGCACTCCTGCTCGCCGCGACCCGCCTGCGGCTGGGGCAGCCCGACCTGGCCCGCGGACCCCTGACCCGGATCCCGGACGGGCACCCGTCGGCGGCCGACGCCCGGTGCCTGCGCCTCCTGCTCGATCACGACTTCGCCGGCGCGGCGGACGCACTGGCGCAGGCGGAGCTCAGGGCGCAGCTCACCCGGGTCGTGATCGACTTCGCCCACTACCGGCACCGGCTCGGCGAACCCGTCTTGGCGGAAGGCGCGCTGGCGCTGGCGCTGTCCCACGGGGAGCCGTCGTACCGGCAGGAAGCGGCGCTGTACCTCGGCTCGCTCCGCCAGGAGAACGGCGACACGCCCGGCGCCGTCGCCGCCTACCTGGCGGGGCTCGACGCCGAGGAGGAGAGCGAGAACCTCACCACCGAGTTCAGGAAGCGCGTCGGCGAACTCGCCGACCCCGAACTGGCGGCCGAGCACCTTCGGCCCCTGCTCGAACACGAGGACGACGAGGTGGCCGAGTGGGCGATCACGCGGCTGGCCGGGACGCTGGCGGCGCTCGGCCGGACCGACGACGCCCGCCGGTTGCTCGCCGAGGAATACACGGAGGCCGCGCCGTACCTGCTCGCCGGTGCGCTGGCCGACGCCGGGCGCACCGCGGAGGCCATCGAGGGGTTCCTTCCCCTGGCCGCCCACCCCGAGCTGGGCGGGGCCGTCTCCGAGCGCCTCGCCGTACTGATGCGGGAGCAGGGCGATCTGGACGGCGCGATCGGCGTGGCACGGGCGGCCGTCGCCGCAGGGCACGCCGAGCCCGCTCGCCTGCTCGGCGCCATGCTGGCCGAGACCGGCGACCTGCCCGGCGCCGTGGCCGCCCTGGAGGCCGCTGCGAGCCCGGCGGCCCTGCTGGACCTGGCCACGCACCTGGAGGCGGCCGGTCGGCCGGAGGACGCGCGGGACGCGCTCCGGCGCGCGGCCGAGCAGGACGACTCCGGCGTGGCCGGCTCCGCGCGGCTGCGGCTCGGCGAGCTGTCCCCGCCGGAGCGGGTGGCCGTGCTGCTGCGCGAAGGCGACAGGGACACGGCTGCCGCCGAACTCGCCGAGGCCCTCGGCGGTGAGACCGTCGAGCTGATGCTGGCCCTCTACGACGAGGACGCCCTCGCCGTCCGCCGCCTGCTCGCCGCCCGCCCGTCGGAGGAGGCGGCGGCCCGTGTGTACGCGCACGCCAGGGCCACGGCGGACCTGGGGCTGCTGACCCTGGTCACCGAGTACGGCGACACCGTCCTGGCCGCCGAGGCCGGGCTCGTACTCGGCGATCTCTTCCTCGACCGGCGCAGCCCGTCGGCCGCAGAGGTCGCCGCGCTGCCCGCGACCACGTGCGGCGACACCCGCCTGGAGGAGCACGCCTGGACCAGGATCGGCCACTACAGGGAGCAACGCGGCGACTGGCGGGGCGCCGTGGCCGCCTACCGGAGCGCGCTGCCCGCCGCCTGGCGGCCGGCCGTGCGGCTGCTGGAGGAACTGGAGGACCACGACGGCGCCGCCGCCCTGCTGACCGGGGCGGCCGACGGCGGCGATCTGGCCGCCCTGCGCTACCTGCTGGGCGGCCTCGCCCTCAGGAAGGAACACGAGGCCGTGGCCGACCTCGCCGAACGCGCGGTCGCGACCGGGGACCCCGACACCGTCGCCGCCGGGTACTGGATGTGGGGCGATGCGTGCAAGGAGGTCGGGGACCTGCCGGGCGCCGTCCAGATGTTCCGCAAGGCGATCGCCGTCGGCGAACCCGGTGTCGGCGCCCGCGTCGACCTCGCGATCGTCCTCCGTCAGCAGGGCGACCCGACGGCCGCGCAAGAGGCGCTCAGGCACGCCCTGGACTCCGGCGACCCGGACACCGTCACCAGGGCGACGGTCAGCTCCGGTGTATGGCTGGCGGAGGCGGGCGACCCGCTGGGCGCCGCCGAGCGGTTCGCCGCCGCGAGCGCCATGGACAGCGGCCTCGCCGCCGACGCGTTGAACCGCCTGTACGGCTCCGCCCGCCGCGCGGCCGAGAACGGCGAGCACACGCTGGCCGTCCGGGTACTCGAACTCGCCCCGGCCGAGCACCGGGGCGCCTGGGCGGAGGAGCTGTCGGCCGACTGCGAGGACGCCGGGGCGCTGCGGGGTTACTACACACTGGTCGGCACCGACCCCGCCACCGAGATCGCGCTCGCCGGACGCCTGAAGGACCTGGGGGAGGTCGAGGCCGCCAAGGAGATCCTGCGTCGGCTGGAGCACCACGAGGACCCGCTCGTGCGGATGCGGGCGGGCGGCGAACTGCTGACCACGCTCGACACCCAGACCGAGGCCGAGGAACTGTACGAGGTGGCGGCCCGCCACGCGGCCGACGAGAGCAGCCCGATGCGCGCGCTGTTCATGAGTGTGGTGAACGACCTGCGCACGGGCGACCAGCCCCGGGTCTCCATCGAGGACCTGCGGGCCAACGCCGAGTCCGGGGAGCCGATGGCGCTGTGGACCCTGGGCCGCGAGCTCATGGAGGCCGGGCAGGTGGAGGAGGCCCGCGAGATCTACGAGCGACTCGCCGGCACCGACGACACCCTCGGGCCCAGGGCCGCCGTCGCGCTCGGCAACAGCCACCACGAGGACGACCCGCTCCAGGCACGCGCCTGGTACCTGCGTGCCGCCGACTCCGCGAACCCACGGATGGCCGCGCTCGCCGCGATGTACCTGGGCGCCCTGGCCAAGAAGTCCCGCGACCTGCCCGAGGCCCTCACCTGGTACCTGCGGGTGATCGACTCCGGTGACGAGCAGGCGGGCCTGGCCGCCGCCCACCTCGGCGAGTTGTGCTACTGGCTCGGCGACAGGGACGGCGCCCTGCGCTACTACGAGCTGACGCTGAACCTCACCGAGCAGTCCGACCTGGTCGCGGAGGCCGCCCACCGGCTCGGCGAGATCCGCTACGAGCGCGGCGACCTCGCCGAGGCCCGCCGCATGCTGGAGAGGGCGGCGGGCACCGGCGACGAATCCTTCGCCGAACAGGCGCGGGAGCTGCTCGCCCGGCTGTGAGGGCCGCCCGTTGCTATCGTTGACCGGTGCGTGTGGCCACCTGGAACGTCAACTCGATCAGGCAACGGGTGCCCCGGCTGCTGCCGTGGCTCGACGAGCGCCGCCCCGACGTCGTCTGCCTGCAGGAGACCAAGCTCGCCGACGACGCCCTCACGGCGGTGCTCGGCGGCGAACTGGCCGCCAGAGGCTACGAGGCCGCCCTGAACGGCGAACCCCGCTGGAACGGCGTGGCGATCCTGTCCAGGGTCGGCCTCGCCGACGTCGTCAAGGGAGTGCCGGGGGCGCCGGGATTCCCGCACGAGGAGGCCCGCGCCGTGTCCGCCACCTGCGGTGGCGTGCGCGTCCACTCCGTGTACGTGCCCAACGGCCGCACCCCCGGCTCCCCCCACTACCGGTACAAACTCGACTGGCTGGCGGCCTTGCGCGAGCAGGTCGAGCAGGGCCCGGCCGACGTCCTGGTGTGCGGCGACGTCAACATCGCCCCGGCCGACGCCGACGTCTTCGACCCCGACGCCTACGCCGGCCAGACCCACGTCACCGAACCCGAGCGCGCCGCCCTGACCCGGCTGCTGTCGGCCGGGTTGCACGACGTGGTCCGCGAACGCTGGCCGGACTCCCGCGTGTTCACCTACTGGGACTACCGCGCCGGCATGTTCCACAAGGACCTCGGCATGCGCATCGACCTCGTCCTGGCCACCGCCCCGGTGGCGGCGCGGGTGCGCGCCGCCTGGGTCGACCGGCACGCCCGCAAGGGCACCGGTCCCAGCGACCACGCCCCGGTGATCGCCGACCTCGACACCGCGCCGGACGGCGACCTCGGCCCCGTCGTACCCCCTCCGTCGGCCCCCGCGCCGAAGCGCGGGACGACGACCCTGCCGCAGTCGGTCAGTGCGCCGCGCTCAGACGGGCCCGCTGGTCGTCGCTGAGCGCGAGCTCCACGGCGGCCAGGTTCTCCTCCAACTGCTCCAGCGACGAGGCCCCCGCCAGCGGGATCACCGGGAAGGGCAGGCCGAGCTGCCAGGCCAGCACGACCTGGTTGGGCGTCGCCCCCGTCTCCTTCGCGACCTCGCGCAGCACCGCCAGGCGCGGCGGCGTGCCCGGGTGGTCGTAGTCGGGCGGCAGCGGCTTGTCCGTCCGCGTGTAGGCCCCGGCCAGCAGCGGCGAGTACGCCACCAGGGTCAGGCCCGGCTCGGCCCGCAGATAGCCGACCAGCTCGGGGCCGACGTGGCCGATGCTGCCGTCGGGGAAGAGGCCGGAGGGCACGTCGAAGCGCGGCCGCAGCAGGCTGTGCTGGTACTGCAGCACCTCGAAGCCCGCCACCCCGGCCGAGGCCGCCAGCGCGCGGGCGCGCTCCACCCGCCACACGGCGTGGTTGCTGGCGCCGAGCAGGCCGACCGTCCCGTCGGCGACCAGGGCGCCGAAGGCGGCGACGGTCTCCTCCAGCGGCACCGTACGGTCCTCGATGTGGGCGTACAGGACGTCGAGCCGCTCGACCCCGAGCCGTTCCCGGCTCAGGTCCGCCTGCTCACGGATCACCCGGGCCGACAGACCCTCGGGGTTGTCCTCGTAGCCGGTGCCGGGGGAGAGCGGGCGCGCGCCGAGCTTGGTGGCGATCACCACCTCGTCGGTGACACCCCGGCTGCGGCGCCAGCGGCCGAGCACCGCCTCGCTCTGCCCGCCCTGGCCGCCGTCGGCCCAGAACGCGTAGTTGTTCGAGGTGTCGATGAAGGTGCCGCCCGCCTCGACGAACCGGTCGAGGACGGCGAACGAGGTGCGCTCGTCCGTCCGGGTGCCGAAGAGCATCGCGCCGAGAGAGAGCACGCTCACCTTGCGGCGGGTGGCAGGGTCGGTTCCGATCTCACGGTATTCCATGTCCCGGAGTGTGGATGCTGGAGCGCGCTCCAGGTCAAGTAGCGCCTCGCCGCACGAGCGGGGCGACGGCGGGCGTAGGATCGGCGCCATGACCGGCATTGTCCGCATTCGCCGTGCATCCGCCCGGCGACGCCGGCCGGAGGCCGCCACACCATGACCGGCTTGTCCAGGCGCTCCCGCTGGACGAGCGTCCTTCTGTCGCGTTTCCAGCACCCGGCCCAGCTGGTGGTGACCTCCTTCGGGTTGCTGGTCGTCGTCGGCACCGTCCTGCTGCTGCAGCCGATCGCCACCACGGGCAGGCCCGCGGACGTGGTCGACGCGCTGTTCACCGCCACCTCCGCCGTCACCGTCACCGGCTTGGCCGTCGTCGACACCCAGGCCCACTGGTCGGTCTTCGGCGAACTCGTGATCGCCGGGCTGGCGCAGGTCGGCGGCCTCGGCATCATGACGTTCGCGACGCTGTTCGCGGTGCTGGTCGGCCGCCGTGTCGGGCTGCGCTTCCGGCTGATGGCGCAGGCGGAGACCAGCATGCTCAGCATGGCCGACGTGCGGGTGATCGCCCGCCGGGTGGTCGTCTTCAGCCTCACGTGCGAGGTGGTCTTCGCCGCCGTCCTCGCCGCCCGCTGGATGATCGGGTACGGCGAACCGTTCCTGCGCGCCGTCTATTACGGCGTCTTCCACAGCATCATGGCCTTCAACCACGCCGGGTTCGCGCTGTGGCCCGACGGCCTGAACCGGTTCGTCGCCGACCCGTGGATCAGCGTGACGATCACCCTCGCGGTGGTCGTCGGCGGCCTCGGCTTCCCCGTTGTCTTCGAGCTGCGCCGCAACTGGCTGCGCCCGCGCCGCTGGTCGATCATGACCAGGCTGACCGTGTGGATCTCGCTGGCGCTGCTGGCCGTCGGCACCCTGTTCCTGCTGGTCGCCGAGTGGGACAACGCGGGCACCTTCGGCCCGCTCAGCGAGGGCGACAAGCTGATGGCCGCCTTGTTCGCCTCCTCGATGACCCGTTCCGCCGGCCTCAATACCGTCGACGTCGGCCAGATGCACTCGTCGAGCTGGCTGTTCAGCGACCTGCTCATGTTCATCGGCGGCGGCAGCGCCAGCACCGCGGGCGGCATCAAGGTCACGACGTTCGGCGTCCTCGCCTACGTCATCTGGGCCGAGCTGCGCGGCGAGCCGCACGTCAACATCGGCAACCGCCGCGTGTCGGGGGCGGTGCAGCGTCAGGCCATCGCGATCACGCTGATCAGCGGGATGCTGGTGGCCGCGTCCACCTACGTCCTGCTCGTGATCAGCCCGTTCGGGCTCGACCGGGTGCTGTTCGAGGTGATCTCCGCGTTCACCACGACGGGCCTGTCCACGGGTATCACCTCCCAGTTCTCGCCCGTCGGGCTTATCCTGCTGTCCCTGCTGATGTTCGTGGGCCGTACCGGCCCGCTGACGCTGGGGTGGGCGCTGGCGCTCCGGGAGCGCAGCCGCCGCTACGAGCTGCCCGAGGAGAGGGTCATCGTTGGCTGACAAGAACAGCGACCCGGTCGTGGTGATCGGCCTGGGCCGGTTCGGCACCTCGCTGGCGCTGGAGCTGACGCGGCGCGGCACCGAGGTGCTGGCGATCGACAACCGTCCCAAGGTGGCGCAGAGCCTGGCCGGTCGCATCACCCACATCGCCACCGCCGACGCCACCGACCTGGAGGCGCTGCGCCAGCTCGGCGTGCCCGACTTCTACCGGGCCGTCGTCGCGATCGGCGGCGACCTGGAGGCCAGCATCCTGACCGCGGCGCTGCTGTCGGAGCTGGAGATCGACGACATCTGGGCCAAGGCCGTCAGCCGCCAGCACGGCCAGATCCTGCGCCGCATCGGCGCCCACCACGTCGTCTTCCCCGAGCACGACATGGGCGAGCGGGTCGCCCACCTGGTCAGCGGCCGGATGCTCGACTACATGCAGGTCGACGAGGGCTTCGCACTGGTCAAGACCCGCCCGCCCAAGGAGTACGTCGGGGTGCCGCTCGGCCGCTCCAGCCTGCGCCGCAAGTACGGCGTCACCATCGTCGCCGTCAAGAGCAGGGGCGAGGAGTTCACCTACGCCACGGCCGAGACCGAGCTGACCTACGACGACGTGGTCCTGGTCTCGGGCGCCACCGAGGCCGTCGAGCGCTTCTCCGAGCTGCCATAGGCTGTGGCGTGACCTCCATTCTGCTCGTCGAGGACGACGACGTGATCCGCAGGACCGTCTCGATGGCCCTCGAACGCTACGGCTACCGCCTGGCCACCGCCGGCGACGGGCTGGCCGGGCTGGAGACCTTCCGGGCGGGCGGGCACGACCTGCTGGTGCTCGACATCATGCTTCCCGGCCTCGACGGCATCGGCCTGTGCCGCAGGGTCAGGGAGACCAGCCAGGTGCCGATCCTGATGATGTCGGCGCGCGGCGACTCCTTCGACGTCGTGTCGGGGCTGGAGGCGGGGGCCGACGACTACGTGGTCAAACCCGTGGACATCCCGGTGCTGGTGGCGCGGATCCGATCGCTGCTGCGCCGTACGGCCGCGCCGGTCGCGGCGACGGGCGTGCTCACCTTCGGCGACCTGAGCGTCGACCCGGCGGCTCTGGAGGTACGGCTGGCCGGCACCCCGGTCGAGCTCGCGCCGAGCGAACTGCGGCTGCTGCTGGTGTTCGCCGCCAACCCCGGCATCGTCCTGGAACGCGCCACGCTGCTGCGCGAGGTGTGGGACTACGGCTGGGACGGCGACAGCCGTGTCGTCGACCTGTGCGTGCAGCGGCTGCGCAAGAAGATCGGCGCCGAGCGCATCGAGACCGTGCGCGGGTTCGGCTACAAGCTGCGCAGGTCATGAGACCCGGCTCGCTGCGCTGGAAGATCGCGGCGCTGATCGTGCTCGCCTGCGGCGCGGTCACGGCCGTCGTCGGCGTGCTCGTGCACGACATGTTCCGGGAACGCGGCATGCGCGAGGGCGAGGGCCGGGCGATGCGGGAGGTCACGCAGACCGCCGAGGAGTACCGCACCCGCCGGCCGCCCAGCGGCGTAACCCCGTGGACCGACTGGATCAGGCACCCCACCGCGCTGCCCGAGCCGCTGCGCGCCCGGCTCGTCCGAGGCGAGCCCGTCACCTGGTACGACGACACCCAGCCCGAACAGCCGTGGATGTGGGCGGGCCTGCTGCTCGACGACGGGATGGTCTCGGTCTCCCAGACGGAGATGGCCTCCGACCTCCTGCGGCTGCGCGCCCTCGACCGCGCGATGGTCAAGGCGGCGCTGACCGCGCTGGCCGTGGCGGTGCCCCTGTCGGTCCTGCTGGCCGAACCGGTCAACCGCCGCCTGCGCCGGGTCGCCGTCACCGCACGGAAGATCGCGGACGGTGACCTCGACGCCCGCGTGGGCGCGCGCCGGGCCGGCGGCGACGAGATCGCCGACATCTCCGCCGCCGTGGACTCCATGGCCGCGAGCCTGCAGCACCGGCTGCTCGCCGAGCAGCGCTTCACCGCCGACGTCGCCCACGACCTGCGCACCCCGCTGATGGGGCTGGGCGCCGCGGCCGCGCTGCTGGACGACGGCGAGGCCGCCGGCCTGGTACGTGACCGGGTGCGGGTGCTGCGCGCCCTGGTCGAGGACCTGCTGGAGATCTCCCGGCTGGACGCGGGCGCCGAGGTGGCCGAACGTGTCCGCGTGCCGCTCGCCGACCTCGCCGCGCAGTCGGCCGCCCGCTCCGGGGTCGAGGCCCGGGTGCGGGCCTTCGGCGACCCGGTTGCGGAGACCGACCCGCGCCGCCTGGACCGTATCCTCGCCAACCTGCTGGTCAACGCCCAGCGCCATGGGGCGGCGCCCGTGGAGGTCGTGGTCGCCGCCGAGGAGATCGCGGTCCGCGACCACGGCCCCGGCTACCCCGCCGTACTGCTCGCCGACGGGCCGCAGCGCTTCCGCACCGGCGCCGAGGAACGCGGGCGCGGGCACGGGCTCGGGCTCACGATCGCGCTGGGCCAGGCCGCCGTCATCGGCGCCGAGCTCACCTTCGCCAACGCCCCCGACGGCGGCGCCGTCGCCAGGCTGCGCCTGCCACGCTGATACAGGACCGATACCCGACCAAGCCGGTACGGCGACGCGGTCGCGGCCGCCGGGACACCTCCGCCGCGCAACCTGACCGGTATGCGAAGAGTGTTGATGTTTCTCCTGGTCACCCTCACCGGCTGCGGCAGCCTGCCGCCTGGATCCGGCACCGCCTCGGCGTCGGTGTCCCTGCCGTGGCCGGAGGAGGGGCAGTCCGCCGTCGAGGTCGAGGGAATCGGCAGCCTCGGCGTCAGCGGCGAACAGCGACCCGTCCCCATCGCCAGCGTCACCAAGATCATGACCGCCCACGTCATCCTGGGCCGCCACCCGCTGGCGCCCGGCGACGACGGTCCGCTGATCACCGTGGACGCGGCGGCGGCGGAGGAGTCCCACACCCGGGTGGAGTCCACCGCACCGGTCAGGGAAGGTCAGCGGATCCGGCTGCGCCACGCGCTGGAGCTCATGCTGGTGCCCTCGGGCAACAACGTGGCGCGGCTGCTCGCCCGCTGGGAGGCGGGGTCGCAGGAGCGCTTCGTCGGACGCATGAACGCCGCCGCCCGCCGCCTCGGTATGGACGACACCAGGTACACCGGCGCCAGCGGCAACGAGGACAGCACCGTCAGCACCGCCGCCGACCAGCTCATCCTGGCCAGGAAGGCGATGGCGGACCCGGTCTTCCGCGAGGTGGTGGCCGGCACCCACACCGTCGTACCGGGGGAGGGCAGAAGCCTGCCCAACACCAACACCCTGCTCGGGCGCGACGGCGTCATCGGGGTCAAGACCGGCTCGGGGACCGTGGCCGGAGGCAACCTGGTGTGGGCCTCCCGGGTGCGCGGCAGGCTGGTGCTCGGTGTGATCCTCGGCCAGGCGACCGGCGCCGGCCCGGCCGCGGCCAAGGCAGCCGTCCTCGACCAGGGCGCGAAGATGAGCGCGGCCGTGGCGCGGTGGCTGCGCGAGCGGGGCCGGTGAGCCGAAGGCGGCGTCCGGATCGACCGGCCTGCCGCGGTGGCCGCGCGAGCGGGGCCGGTGAGCTCCGGCCCGCGCTAGCCTGGGTCCACGATGGACCGACTCCTCAGCGCCGACCTCACCCGCTACCCCGAGGATCCGCGCGACCCGCTGCGCGCCTGGGACGCCGCCGACGCCTATCTGCTGCGCCACGTCGGCACACCCACCGGCCTCGTGGTCGTCCTCGGCGACCGCTGGGGCGCGCTCACCACCGCCCTCGCGGCCTGCGACCCGGTGCAGATCAGCGACTCCTTCCTCACCCAGGAGGCCACCCGCGCCAACCTGAAGCGCAACGGCGGCACCGCCACCCTGCTCACCACCCAGGACAGCCCGCCCGAGCGCATCGACACGCTGCTGGTCCGCGTCCCGAAGAGCCTCGCCCTGCTCGAAGACCAGCTCCACCGGCTGGCCCCCGCCCTGCACGCGGACTCCGTCGTCGTCGGCACCGGCATGGTCAAGGAGATCCACACCTCGACGCTGCGCCTGTTCGAACGGCTCGTCGGGCCCACCAGGACCTCCCTCGCCGAGAAGAAGGCCCGCCTCGTCTTCGCCACCCCCGACCCCGGCCTGGTCCGGCCCGCCAACCCGTGGCCCCACACCTACCGGCTGCCCCGCGACGCCGGCGTCGTGTCAGGGCGCGAGATCGTCAACCACGCGGGCGTCTTCTGCGCCGACCGGCTCGACATCGGCACCCGCTTCCTGCTCACCCACCTGCCCGCGACGCACGGTCCGGTCCGGGTGGCAGACCTCGGCTGCGGCAACGGCGTCGTCGGCCTGGCCGTCTCGCTGGCCAACCCCGAAGCCGAACTCGTCTACCTCGACGAGTCCCACCAGGCCATCGCCTCGGCCCGTGCCAACGCGGTCGCGGGCTGCGCACGCTTCCTCGTCTGCGACGGCATCGGCGACCTTGAGTCCGGCTCCCTCGACCTCGTGGTCAACAACCCGCCCTTCCACTCGCACCAGACCAGCACCGACAAGACCGCCTGGCGCATGTTCACCGGCGCCCGCCGCGCGCTGCGGCCCGGCGGCGAGCTGTGGGTGATCGGCAACCGGCACCTCGGCTATCACGCCAAACTGCGCCGGCTGTTCGGCGGGTGCGAGGTCGTGGCCAGCGACCCGAAGTTCGTGCTGCTGCGCGCCGTCAACCGGCCCCGTCCGCCACGTCGTTGAGCACCCGCTGGGCGACGGCGAACGCCGCGTTCGCGGCGGGTACGCCGCAGTAGATCGCGCACTGCAGCAGCACCTCGCCGATCTCCTCCGGCGTCAGGCCGCTCCGCAGCGCCGCCCGCACATGCATGGCCAGCTCGTCCAGGTGGCCCCCGGCGACCAGGGCGGTGAGGGTGACGCAGCTGCGGGTACGGCGATCCAAGCGCCTCCACCCCCGCGCACGCCCCGCCTTCCATTGGATGGAAACAGCCCCTCTTAAGGTGATTTTTCCCCCAACGACCCGCCCGCCTCCGCCGGACAGCGGCAGGACGCGGCGATCACGAAGCAGCCACGGACCGCAGCCACAGCGCCCGTCTTCGCCGGACAGCGGCAGGACGGCCAGCAGCACCGGTAGCCCTCAGCGGGCGGGCTCAGCGCAGACCGGCGAACAGGTCGTCCTCACGCTCGGGCGCCGAGGCGACCTTGTTGACCACCCGGACGAACGCCTCGTGGGAGAAGGCCGCGTTGGCGACCTCCTCCGGCATCTGGAGCACGAAGATGCTGTCGCCCTGGCTCGCGTGCGCCCGCAGCGCCTTCATCTTCCGCCCCACCGTCTCGGACACGTCGACCGTGGTCGTGACCAGCTCGTCGGGGGTGCCGAAGTCGTCGCCGGGCTCGAAGTCGTCGCCGAAGTCGACCCCCGCCGCCTGCATCTGCTCGAACATCTTCCGCATGGCCTCGCGGGGCATCGCCGTGTAGTAGAGCTTGTCGGGGATGCCCGTGGACTCGGTCGCCGCGACCGCGATGCGGTGCGCCTGGATGTGGTCGGGGTGGCCGTAGCCGCCGTTCTCGTCGTAGGTCACCACCACCTGCGGCCGGTAGCGCTCGATCAGCTCGGCCAGCCGCGTGGCGGCGGTCTCGACCGGCACGTTGGCGAAGGCGGCCGGGTCGTGGTTGGCCTCCCACCCGTCCATGCCGGAATCCTGGTAGCCGAGCAGTTCGACGTGGTCGATGCCGAGATGCCCGGCCGACTCGCGCAACTCGTCGAGGCGCTGCCGCGCCACGGCGGCCGTGTCGTGGCCCTCGCCACCGGGCTTCACCCCGCCGGGGCCGTCGCCCTGCTCGCCGTTGGTGCAGGTCACCAGCACGGTGCGGATGCCCTCGTCGGCGTAGCGCGCGAGGATGCCGCCCGTGCTGAGAACCTCGTCGTCAGGATGTGCGTGCACGGCCATCAGCGTCAGTCGTCCCATGGGGGTGGAGCCTACTCGCCGCAACCGACATTTCGGTGCTCACGCTGTGCGGACCAGTTCCTCCGCCCGCAGCCGGGCGGTCGCCGCGGCCCCGTTGCGGCCGAGCCGCTCGGCCAGGTCCGCCTGCTTGAGCCAGTTGAAGGGACTGCACGGCCGCACCGAGACGCGCTCGCTCAGCAGCGTGCGCGCCACGTCGTGCAGCCCGCCGCGCAGCGCGGCCTCCAGCAGGGTCTTCTGCACGGCGTCGCGCTGCGCGTGGCTGCCGCCGAACTCGTTGACCCGGTGCCTGATCGGATACAGCTCCGCCACCACCCGCTCGTACTCCCCCCGCCCGTACGCCACGAGCGCCCGGCACACGGGCAGCCCGACCCGGGCGGTCATGGCCGCGTTGGAGGAGTTCGCGGGCGGGTCCGCCAGGTAAGCCGTACGCTCGGCGATCAGCCGCTCGGCCTCGGCCATCCGCCCGGCGCCGACGTAGGCCATCACGGCGTGGGCGTCGTTGAAGGCGTAGAACGCCTCCTCCACCTTGGGCACCCACGCCTCGGCCAGCGCCCGCCAGCGCTCGTGCCGCACGTCGCCCTCCAGGTACAGGCGCCACAGCAGCGCCGCCGCGTCGATCAGATCCATGGCGCTCTGCCCGTCGGCCAGCACGCTGTCGTAGACGGACAGGGCGCGGGCGGTGTCGCCGGACTCGAGGGAGTACAGCGCGTAGTGCCACCAGTTGTGCACGTTGAAGAAGGTGCCGGTGGACCAGTCGTCCACGCGGGCGTCGAGATAGCGCACGCCGTCGCCGAAGCGTCCCTGCATCTCGTAGGTGTGGACCACCGCGTGGATGCCCCACACGTCGCGGGCGTTGAACTCCACGGCCCGCAGCCCCACCTCCTCCGCACGGTCGTAGTGCCCGGCCTCCTCCAGGCCGAAGGCGTACATGCCGAGGACGTGACCGTAGTGGCGGTCGTCCTCCGACCAGGAGGTGAGCACCCCGCCGACGCGGTCGCGCAGTGAGCGCGCGTCGCCGGTGAAGAAGTCGACCTGATGGCCCGTGAGCAGGGCGAGCGCGTCGCGCGGGTAGGCTTCGCTGATGGCCTGCAGCCGGGCGCCGCAGGTCGTGAAGTCGCCGTCGAGCAGTGCCTGGACCGCCTCGACGTGGGCGCGCTCACGGGGGAGCAGCCCGCCGGTCCCCACCCGGCCCCTGAAGGCGGCGAACCGCTCGCGGGCGGCCCGCGCGTCGTCGGCCTGCGTGGTCAGCAGCCCGAGGTAGGCGGCCAGCACGTTGCCCATCGCGAAGCCGGGCTCGGCCGCCAGCGCCGCCCCGGCCTCGGCGTCCACCTCGGCGCGGAAGTGCAGCAGCTCGTCGACGGCCCGGTCGTAGTGGTGCACCGCCTGCTCGGAGCCGGTGACGGCGAGCCCATGCTGATCTGTGGTCATGCCTCCACGCTAACCACCGGCGGGCCGCCTCAGTCGGGCCAGTAGCCGTCTGTCACCCGCTCGCCGGCGAGCAGTTCGGCGAACAGATCCTCCCAGAGCGGCATGACCCGGTCGGGAGCGTACGAGCGGGCGGTCTCGGCGGCGGCCGTGCCCATCCGGGAACGCAGCGACACGTCGCCCATCAGCCGCTCCAGCGCGGCGGCGAGGCCGGAGACGTCCTCAGGGGGGACCAGCAGCCCGTCCGACCCGTCGGTGAGCACCTCGGCGGGGCCGGTCGGGCAGTCGAAGGCGGCGACGGGCAGCGCGTGGCTCATCGCCTCGATCATCACCATCGGCAGCCCCTCGAAGCGCGAGCTGAGCGCGAACACCGAAGCCCCGGCCATCTCCGCGCCGAGGCTGCTCGTCCGGCCCATCAGCCGGACCCGTCCCCGCAGCCCGTGCTCCTCGACGAGCGCGGCCAGCCGCTCCCTGCGCGGACCGGTGCCGAAGATCCGCAACTCCCACTCCCGATGCCGCTCCGTGGCCGCGCCGAACGCGGGGATCAGCAGGTCGAAGCCCTTCTGGCGCACCAGGCGCCCGGCCGCGAGCACCACGGGCCGCTCGTGGCGTGAGTGCGTCGTCTCGACGGTGTGCACCGCGTTCGGGATGCGCACCACCGGCGTACGCGGCAGCGCGCTGCGGTACTCGTCCCGGGTGGCGCCGGTGAGCACGGCCACGGCGTCCAGCCTGCCGTAGTGGCGCAGGATCTCCCTGCGCACCGGCTCGCGGTAGGCGGTCAGGTTCATGTGCTCCTGGGCGATGCGGACGACACGCCGTGAGCCCCGGCGGGCGGAGATCAGGTTGAGCGCGGGCCGGGTGGTGACGAGCACGCCGTCGTCGAGTCCGGCGACGTACTCCATCACCGCTCTCTCCACCCGTTCGGTGAAATATCCGGCGGCGAACTCGCCCACGGGCACCATCCGGCCCCGCACCCGCCGCCACGCCCGCCGCGCCACCGAGTCGGGCAGGCGCCCGGCCCGCTGATCGACCAGCGTGGACAGAGTCACCCTCGGGTCGAGGGGGAAGGCGACGGACTCGCGCCGCCGTACCACGCTCACGATCTCGACGCTGTGGCCCGCGGCGGCCATCGCGTTGGCCTGGTTGACCACGGTGCGGATGGTGCCGCCTAGGCCGTAGGCGTGCAGAAGCAGGTAGCGGATCCTCACGGGAGGTACCCCCACGTCTCGCACATCGGCCGCAGCACCTCCGGGACGTCCTGCGGGGCCGCCCGGCCGGGCTGCACCGTGCCGGAAACGATCTTGTCCTTCCAGTCGCCGAGCCCTTTGCGCACCACGTCGGGCGTGCCGTACTCAAGCATGCCCGGCTCCCAGCCGAGCCCGAGGAAGTCGCAGATCGCCCGCGTCTCCCGGGCCGGATCCGCCGTCAGGTCCTCATACCGTACGGTCAGCCCGCGCAACCCGGCCCGCGCCCGCTGCACCGCCTTCATGTACCGCAGCGCGTCCCCGGCGGCCTCCTCCCGGCTGCGCCGCTCGGGCGCGGCCTCGTGCCAGGAGGCCGCGATCGAGGCCGGATGCCGCAGGAGGAAGACGAACCGCGCGTCCGGCCAGCACGTCGCGATGCGCTCGTAGGCGAAGGCGTTGGCGGGCGTCTTGTCCACGATGTGACGCTTGCCGCTGCGGACCAGCTCCCGGTGGAGCACCCGGTCCCACAACAGGTGCTCCAGGTCGGCCCGGTTGTGGCCGAGAGCCTCCATGGCCTGCTCGGCCAGCCGGGTGCCGAGCCCGACACCGAGCCGCCTGACGTGCAGCTCGTGCGGTGCGTGCAGCTCCGAGTGGGCGTTCAGGAGCGCGCGCAACAGGGTCGAGCCGGAGCGCACCGGGCACAGGATGAAGACCGGAGCCGACAGCAGCCGGTCGGTACGGGCGTCGGCTGGCGGCCTGACCGGGGACCGTGGGGGCGCTTTCGGGCGCTCCGCCTTCCTGAGGTGGTATCCGGTGTACCTGACCAG
This sequence comes from Nonomuraea longicatena, assembly GCF_039525605.1. Taxonomy (NCBI): domain Bacteria; kingdom Bacillati; phylum Actinomycetota; class Actinomycetes; order Streptosporangiales; family Streptosporangiaceae; genus Nonomuraea; species Nonomuraea longicatena. Next base: position 123,260 of record NZ_BAAAHQ010000036.1, read on the forward strand.
CGCGTCGTTGAAGGTGCGCTGCCATGTCATGCAGGGGGAGGGTAGCCACCGTACCTGTGAATTGCCTGGCAGGAGCCCTCAGGAGGCCAGTGACAGGGACAGGTCCTTGACGAGGATCCGGCAGACGTCGGCGGTGCGGACCGCCCGCCCGGCCCGGTAGTCGACGCGCGTGGTGCGTACGGGCGGATAGCCCCACTCCTCGAAGCCGAGGCGTTTGTACAGGCGGCACACGCGCGGGTTGTCGAGATCGACGCCGAGGGCCACGCGCGTGTGGCCGAGCGCGCGCAGGCGCCGTTCGGCGGCTGCGACGAGCTGGGTGCCGATGCGCTTGTTGCGGTGGCGTCCGACCACCTCCAGGTGGGTCAGCAGCGGCACGCCGGGCAGCCGGGCGCGGACCTCGGCCTCCTCCGCGCTGCCGAGCCACAGGTAGACGTCACCCACCGGAACGCCCGCCCACCAGGCGACCAGCAGCACGCCGTGACCGTCGCGCTGCCTGGCCAGGTGGGCGGTGAAGTAGCGCTCCTGGCCGAGCGCGTCCACCAGCGCGGGCAGGTCGTCGGTCGCGGCCTGCGAGATCTGGATGTGACGCATAACCTCAACCTTCGGGCCCGGGTTCGGCGTGTCACAACTGTCGTTTTCCAACGAAGCTCGGGGTTCTTCTTCGGTGGATGTTCACAGGGATCAGCCGAGGTGGAGCGAATCCAGCGGGGCGGCCCCCTCCCGGGTGAGCCGCAGGTCCGGTGCCGACGCCACGGCCTCCAGCCCGTCGAGGTAGTCGCGCCACACGCGCCGGTCCTCACGCCAGGCGGCGAGGTAGGCCAGGCACAGCTCCGGCGTGATCAGCCGCAGCCGGTCCAGTGCGGCCGTCAGCGAGGCGAGCATCGCCGCCCTGCGCCCGGCCGGGGCCCGGGTGGGCACCAGGTCCGCGATGCCCGCGACGAACCGCTCGCGCCGGGCGAGGAACTCCGCCCAGTGCGCGTGGTCGGCGTCGGCCAGCCCCCTGCCCTCGTCCAGCAGCCAGAACAGGCCCTCCGCCAGGACGTCGCCGAGTTCCTCCGTGCGGGCGCGGCCGGGGTCGGCGAATGGGTCGTACGGCCGCTGCCTGATCGTGCCCGCGACCGCGAGCGAGCGCAGCCCGTCGTCGTCCAGCAGGTAGAACCAGTCCTCGTTGTAGACGTCGGGGAAGAACGAGACGTGGCGGGTGGTCTCCACCGCCAGCGCGCCGCCGCCCACGAACGACTCCTGGTCGCCGCCCACCTCCCGGTAGGCGTGGCAGACCACGGAGTTGTCGGGGAAGCCGGTGTCGTCCACCGACAGCGCCACCGCCGCGTGCTGGTCCAGCAGGGTGGCGGCCCGGCGCAGGTCGTCGGGCGAGGGCACCTCGATGTCGTCGTCCATGAAGATCACCCGCTCCCAGCCGAGCATGCGGGTGATCGCCAGGCCCAGGTTGCGTTTGGCCGCCGTGTCGGTGCCGCGCCGCAGCTCGGCGGGCAGGACACGGCTCGTGGCCAGCGCGGGCAGGCGCAGCCGGGCCGGGTCGGCGACGACGAAGGCGTGCAGTCGTGCCGCCGGGTCGTGCACCGCCCTGATCCCGTCGAATCCGGTGTAATGGGGCCCGCTGCCGAGTACGACGAGCGGGCAGTCGAGTTTGCGTGACAGCTCCACCGTGTGGCCGAGGTACGCGGTCGGGCGGACGGTGGGCACGATGATCGCGTCCACCCTCGCCCTGGTCGCGGGCGCGTCGAGCGCCTTCAGCAGGTGCCGGTGTGAGCCGTGGTGGTCTGGTGAGCCGGTTATGGCCATTCGTGTAGTCGTTGTTCCTGGTCGGTCCAGTCGGGTGTGATCACCGTGCGCTGGAAGACGGGCACCTTGGTCAGCAGGGCGAAGGACTCATTTCCGGCGAAGCGCGCGCGCAGGTATTCGGTGTTCCTGTCGCGAAAGCGCGCGTGGGTGAGCGCGCGGACGGCTCCGTAGGTGCCCCGGCCGTACATGCCGTTGCAGATGGTCAGCGTGCGCTTGCGGTTGAGCGGGCTGACCCCTCGGTAGAACAGGGCGACGTCGGCGACGAGTTCGCCGTCGTGCAGTTCGGGGTAGAAGCGGCGTTCGCCCACCTCGAAGCACGGGCCCTTCTCGCCGCCCCATTCGTTGCGCTGCTGGATCGGCAGTTCCAGGTGCTCCATCACGCTGCGCGTGACGGGGTTCCAGTCGACGCCGCCGATGAGGACGACGTGGGCCGTGTAGTCGTCGGCGGTCAGCCGTCCCGGCCCGGCCTTGCGCACGCGCACCTCGCTCGCGGGATTGACCGCGCGGATGTGGCCGTGCAGTTCCAGGAGCGCGTCCACGTCGGCGTAGGTGTAGAGCTCGACGTAGTCGGGTTCGTCCGGATCGACGTACGGCATGCGCGCGAGCATGTCCGGTGGGAGCTGCGCGCAGATGATGCGGATCGGCTTGCCGTCGGGGAAGTGCCAGAAACCCTGGGCGGGCAGTTCCTCCTCCTGCCCGAGCCCGAGGGCCAGTGCCCTCAGTCGCAGCAGCTCGCCTCTCAGCCGCTCGCGTTCGGCGTGCTCCTCGCGCTCCAGTTCGTCCTCCTGGAGCAGCCGCAGCTTGCCGCCCTCGGCGGAGCGTTCGGTGCAGAACAGCGTGGCGTACGCCTCAAGGCGGGAGATGGGCGGGACCTTCGGGTGGGTGTCCGACTCCCACGAGGAGATGAGCGCGTTGCTGAGCCCGCCCAGCGCCACGCCGAGCATCGGCTGAGTGACCTTGACGTGGGGCCAACGCTGGGTGCGGAGTGACCTGAGCCGTTGCGCCAGACGGACGGCGTCGTCCATCGGTTCCATCGTGACACCCTTCATCTGAGCTTCAGTATCCAAGTAAACATCTACTGATGCTCAGTCGCGAGCACGTTGCCATACCGGTTTCTTCACGACAAAACGGATCACGTCCGCCGCGAGGCCAACATCCTACGATGTCGACTCTGACAGGTCCGAAGGTTTTTGTGGCCGATTTCGGGGAACGCCTACTTCAGAAGTGAAGTGAAACTTCAGTAAAGGTTCAGTAATGCGTACTGTCCGTGCACCGCCCCGCTCTCGACGGCGCGAGCAGGCCCCTCACCACCTCCCGCAGGCCACCCCGCGTCACACCCCCGGAAGGGAGCCACCATGATCGTGTTGTTAGTCCAGAGCCTTCCGACCACCGAGGGCGTCGCCGCCGCCCGAGGAGTCCTGTCGCTGCTGGCCGTCTTCGCCTTCTGGGCGATGGTCGTCGCCGTCCGCCAGCTCGGCAGGGTCGTCACCGTACTGCTGCGGCTGTTGCTTCTCGCCTTCGCCGTCACCGCGTTCGGCGCGCTCGCCGTCGCGGTCGTGGCGCAGTTCGCACTGGGCGCCGGACTCCGATGAGCGTCCGGGCCGACGCAGGCCGGCCTCCTGAACCGGAGGCCCGCGCAACGGGGATGGGCGCGCTCGCGCCCATCCCGATCACAGCACCGCCAGCCTCCGGTAGGACTCCAGCCGCGCGTCCAGGTCGTAGGTGTTCATCGTGACCAGCACCTCGTCGGCCCCGGTCCGCGCCACCAGGTCCGCCAGCGCCACGCCGACCTCGTCCGCCGTACCGTGGATCCGGCCCCGCAGGGCCTCCTCGAACAGCGCCCGCTCACGCTCGCTCATCCCCAGCGCGGCGATCGCCTCCACGGGCTCCAGCGGCGGGAACGCACCGCGCGTCCGCGACACCGCCGTCGCCCAGGACTCAGGCCACTGCAACCGCGCCGCCTGCTGGCGGGTGGGCGCCACGGCGACGTCGGCCGCCACCATCACGTATGGCGCCGCCGCCCACACCGAGGGCCGGAACCCCGCTCGGTAACGCCCGGCCGCCTCCGCCGCCTTCGGCCCGCTGCCGATCACCATCGGCAGCCCGTGCGCCGAGGCGAGATCGGCCCCCGCCCCCATCGCCAGCACGAACGGCGCCGGCCGCAGCCCCTCCGCGGGCAGCGCGTGCACCCCCGGATGGCTCTCCTGCTTGCCGGTGAAGAAGCCCAGCAGTTCGGTGAGGCTCGCGTCGAAGTCGTCGGCGTCGCGCAGTCCGTGCCCCAACGCCTTGCGGATGCCGCCCGTGAACCCGACCGAGCGGCCGAGCCCCATGTCGACGCGGCCCGGATACAGCGCCTCCAGCACGCCGAACTGCTCGGCCACCACGAGCGGCCGGTGGTTGGGCAGCATCACACCGCCGGTACCGACCCGGATGCGCGAGGTCGCCGCCGCCACGGCGGCGGCCAGCACGGTCGGCGCCGACCCCGCCACCCCCGGCACGCTGTGGTGCTCGGACACCCAGAACCGGTGGTAGCCGAGTTCCTCGGCCTGCCGGGCGAAGACGAGGGTCTCACGCAGCGCCCCCGCCGGATCCTGCCCGGCGCGGACGAGCGAACGGTCGAGAACGGAGAGGCGAGTCATGTCCGCTGCAACACCGCGCGGCGTCGGCTACTTCCGGTAGAGCCCGATCCGCCAGCCGACGGGCCGGTTCGTGGTCTCCCCTTCGGCCCGCAGGGTGAGCGTGACGCGGACGCGCTTGCCACGCGGCGCGGGGAACTCGGTCATGACCCCGCCGAACCGGTCCTTTCCGGCGATCGCGCAACCGCCCTCGCTGCCGCCTCTGCCGTTGAAGGCCCGTGCGATCCGCAGCCGTCCGGCCAGTTCGCCGGAGCAGATCGCGTCGACGGCGACGGTGCCGCCGTGGCCCTCGACCTCGAAGGTCACACTCCGCTTGCCGGGCCACACCCCCGACTTCACGCCGACCTTCCGGTATCCGTCGAACTCGGCGGGCGGTTCGGGGACCGTACCCGGGTCGACGGGTCGCTCGGGCGGGGTCCACTCGTAGAACGCCAGGGACACCTCGCGCGGCTCGGGCGCGGGCTGCCTCGCCTCGGGCGTGCAGTCCGACGGCTTCCGCTTGCCCACGCAGGCCCAGCCGCCGACCCGGGGATCGATGACGATCTTCACCTCTTTCGCGCGCTCGGGCAGGTCGAGACCTGTCAGGCGCATCGTCGGCGCGCAGTTCCCCGGAGCCGACGAGTAGAAGCGCTTCGCCTCGATGCGGACCATGGGGCCTCCCGTCCCGGGACTCTCGCAGAACGCGGCCAGGTCGAGCGGCTTCCCGTTGAGCGGGATGGTCAGGGTCACCGCCTTCTCTCCCGGGTAGTCCACGGACTGCAGCGCCACCCTGCGGTAGGCGGTGCCGTCCCGGGAGGTGAAGGTCTCGGGCGCCGGTGAGCCGGGTGTGACCGCGACCCGGTCGACGGGCTTCGCGGCCTCGGGGGTGCCGGGGAAGGCCAGCCAGCCCGCCGTGGCCAGTCCCGCCACCGCGACTCCCGCCGCCAGGGCGCGCACGGTCCTGCGGCGCCGTACGCGGGCGCGTACCTGCCGGACCCGCTTCGGGTTGTGCGGCGCCACGGCCCCGGCGCGCTCCTTCAGCAACTCGCGCAGTTCCTGTGTGCTCATGAGCGCGTCTCCTCCGCGATCGTCTCGTCCAGTCGCAACTTGGCCAGCGCCTTGGCGGTCTGGCTCTTCACCGTCCCCTGGTCGCAGCCGAGGATCCGGGCGGTCTCCGCCACCGGCAGGTCCTCGTAGAAGCGCAGCACGACCACGGCCCGCTGCCTCGGCGGCAGCTTCGCGACCGACCGCCACAGCCAGGCGCGCCGGTCGAGGTCGCCGGTGCCGTCCTCGCTGATCCGCTCCGGCAGGTCGGCGCTCGGCACCTCGCGGCGCCAGCGGCGCCGCCACCAGGAGGTGTAGGTGGTCACGAGGACCCGGCGCAGGTACGCGTCCGGCTCGTCCACGCGCGGCCAGGCCGACCACGCCTTGGCCAGCGACTCCTGAAGCAGGTCCTCGGCCAGTGCCCAGTCGTGGGTGAGCAGGTAGGCGAGCCGGAGGAACCGGTCGGACCGGGCCGCCACGTAGTCATGAAATGTCGCTCTATAAGCCACGTAAGGTCCTTGTAGTGGTTGTCATCACCCCCACTGACGCATCGGCCGCCGAGCCCGGTTGCCCGCCGACACCGCGATTCTCGTGGCAGTCCACGATCGGCTCACCTGGGCCGTTGCACCGATCGGCGGCGGCATGCAGCGGAGCGGTCCGGTCGGCCGTCTGCCACGAGGGGCGAGCCGCTGTGGGTGACGGGCAGGCCACGAGGGCGGGCGGTGCCGTTGTGCGTGACGGGGGCTCACGTGCGGCCGCAGTCCCGCTGGACGGGCGAGAACCGGCATGGGCGGCGGGCATGGGCGGGCGACGCCCAAGGAGCCGGAGGAGGCCGAGGCGCTTCCGGTCAGAGGCTGCGGGAGAGGGTGAAGGGGACGAGTTCGCCGAGGCCCCGCACGGTCAGCCGGTCCACGGCGCGCAGGGCGAAGGCCCGGTCGCCGGTCAGTTCCTCGGCCATGTCCGGATCCATCAGGATCGTGCCCGGCAGCGCCAGCGAGGTCAGCCTGCTGGCCAGGTTGACGGTGGTGCCGAACACGTCGCCCATGCGCCCGATCACCGGCCCCACCGCGAGCCCCACCCGCAGTTCGGGCATGTTGCGGACCTTCGAGTGCGCCTCCACCAGCCGCAACGCGATCTCGGCGGCGTCGTGGGACTTGCCCGAGACGAACAGCACGGAGTCGCCGAGCGTCTTGACGACCCGGCCGCCGCCGGAGGTCACCACGTCGGCCGAGCGGCCTTCGAAGGAGTCGACCAGCGACGACAGCTCGATCTCGGTGATCTGCCTGCTCAGCCGGGTGAACCCGACCAGGTCGGCGAAGCCGACGGCCAGCCGGACCGCGCTCTTCTCCTGGTCGACGAGGCGTCCGGCGGAGGCGGCGAGCTGGCGCCGCCAGGCGTAGACGAGCAGTCTTTCGAGGTCGGGCACCACGCGCCGGGCGCGCCGGGTCCATGCGCGGGGGCGCTCGGTGAGCGGAACCCCTGCCTGGTCGAGCGCCTCGGCGCCGAGTTCGGCCTGCGACTCGGCCAGCCGGGCCGTGGCCCGGCCCAGCGAGCGGGCCATGAGCAGCACGTGCTCCTCGTCGTACAGGCCCCGGCTGACCATGCCGAGCATCGTCTTCAGCGCCTCGACGTCGGAGTCGGTGAACTCCATCGCGTCGTCGGACACGTTCGCGAACCCAAGCGCCCGCCAGAACCTGCGGGCACGGTAGACCGGCACCCCGGCCATGTAGGCGACCTGGTGGCTGGTGTAGCGACGGGGTTCGCGGAGGAACGCCTCCGTGAGACCGTCCTCGGTGGTCACGGCTCAACTTAACATCGACGGACCTTCGGTACATTATCCCGCCTGGTCCCGGGCTGTCCGTCTTGTGCCTTCCGGGCACGCGCATATTCCCCGCAGACCGGCGGCCGGTCGATGGGCCGGCCTGGCGGGAAGCGCTCACTCACCTCACCGCTGTCGGTTCATGGGCCGGACCCCGGTGGGAAGCGCTCGTCTCCGTCGCCGTCAGTCGAGGAGGGAGCGCAGCGCGGCGCGTTCGGCGGCGGGCACGTAGGCGACGTAGTAGTCGTACATGGTCTGGCGCGACAGCCGGGCCGCGAGCGGGCCGTCGCCCGCGCGTACGGCGGCCAGAACCTCCTCGTGGTGGCGGATGCTGCGCGCCATCAGCGCCGCCCGGTCGGCCTCTCCGGCGATGCGGTCGGAGACCAGCCCGAGCACGATCGAGCGCACCACGTCCTGGCAGATCTGGATCAGCTTGTTGCCGCTGGCCCGTGCGACGGCGTCGTGGAAGGCCACGTCGGCGGCGCTGAAGGCGTCGTAGCCGCGCTGCGCGGCGGCCCGCATCGCGCCGATCGCCGACTCCATCTCCGCCAGTTGCTCTTCGGTGCGCAGCCGCGCGGCCATCAGATTGGCGGCGGCGTCGAGCGTCATGCGGAAGCCGACCAACTCGCCCAGCGAGAGCTGGTCCACCCGGGCGAGCGTGGCCAGCGACTTGTGCAGCGCGGCGGGCGTGAACGGCAGCACCTCGGCGCCGCCCGGATCGCCGGGCCGTGAGCGCACCAGGCCGCGTGCCTGCAGCACGCGCAGCGCCTCGCGCACCGTGGAGCGGCTGACGGAGAACTGGACCATCAGCTCGCGCTCGCTCGGCAGGCGCTGTCCCGGCGTGAGCGCGCCGGATCCGACGGCCTCCTCGATCTGCTCCACCACACGCTCATAGGCGCGTACGGTGCGCACCGGTTCGAACCGAGGTCCGGACACGAAAGCCCCCTTGACCCGGGCAGTTGAAGGCTGGCAGTGTGCAGCCTACTGGTCCGACCAGTGCACTAGCCAGGAGGCTGAGGAAGATGAGGCGAATCGCGACACTGATCGCCGGAGGCGGACTCCTGCTCGCCGCGGCCTGCGGCGGCGGCTCCTCCGGGCAGAGCGGTCAGAACCCTGCGGGAAAGCCGCTCTCGGTCGGGTTCGTCGCCGAGCCCGCCAACCTCGACTTCACCGCGACCGAGGGCGCGGCGATCCCTCAGGCGCTGCTGGTGAACGTCTACGAGGGCCTGGTCAAACTCGACCAGAAGGGTACGGTCGCCCCCCTGCTCGCCGAGAAGTGGGAGATCTCGCCCGACCGCAGGACCTACACCTTCACCCTCCGCAAGGGCGTGACGTTCACCAACGGCGCCCCGTTCACGGCCGACGACGTCGTCTTCTCCCTCGGCCGGGTCGCGACCGACTGGAAACTGAAGATCAAGTCGCAGCTCGACGTGGTCGACCGCGTGGAGAAGAAGGGCGACGCCACGGCCGTGGTCACGCTGAAGAAGCCGAGCAACGGTTTCCTCTATGCGCTGACGACCCGGCTCGGCGCCATGTTCAGCCGTACCGGCGTCGCCGACCTGGCCGCCAAGCCCGTGGGCACCGGCCCGTACGTGCTGTCGGGCTGGAAGCGCGGCGACTCCATCCAACTCGGTGCCAACGCGGCCTACTGGGGCACCAAGCCGCAGGTCGCGAGCGTGACACTGAAGTACTTCAAGGACGCGACGGCGATGAACAACGCGCTGCTGACCGGCGGCATCGACGTCATCTCCGCCGTCCAGGCGCCGGAGTCGCTCCAGCAGTTCGACGCCTCCCGCTTCCAGACGGTGGAGGGCACGACCAACGGCGAGGTGGTGCTGTCGATGAACAACGGCCGCCCGCCGTTCGACGACAAGAAGGTCAGGCAGGCGGTGCGCCACGCGATCGACCATCGCGCTCTGCTCGACACCGCCTGGGCCGGGCGCGGCCAGCTCATCGGCTCGATGGTGCCGCCGACCGACCCGTGGTATGAGGACCGCGCGGGCGACTACCCCTACGACGTTGCCAAGGCCAAGCAGTTGCTGGGCGGCCGGACCTTCGACGTCAAGATGCGCATCCCCAACCTGCCGTACGCGGTCGCGAGCGCGCAGGTGGTGAAGTCGCAGCTCGCGCAGGTGGGGATCAACGCCGAGATCGAGCCGCTGGAGTTCCCGGCCCGCTGGCTGGACGTGGTGTTCAAGCAGGGTGACTATGACCTGTCGATCATCAACCACGTCGAACCCCGCGATATGAGCATTTTTGGCGATAAGTCGTATTACTTCAGGTATGACAATCCCGCCTACGGCAAGCTCCTCGCCGAAGCCGACGCGGGCACCGAGCAGGAGCAGACCGACAAGCGCAAGCAGGCCGCCAAGCTCCTGTCGGAGGACGCCGCCGCCGACTGGCTGTTCCTGTTCCCCAACCTCATCGTGGCGAAGAAGGGCATCACCGGCCTGCCGGAGAACGCCATCTCCGAATCCTTCGACTTCACCGCCCTCGCCAGGTAGCCCATGCTCTACCTGCTCAAGCGGCTCGCGGTGCTCCTCGCGAGCACCGTGGTCGCCGCCGTCGCGGTCTTCGCCTTCATGGCGCTGCTGCCCGGCGACCCGGCCGAGATCGCGCTCGGGGTCAACGCCACTCCCGAGGCCGTCGCCGAGCTGAGCGCCCGCTTCGGCACCGACCGGCCGCCGCTCGCCCAGTTCGCGGACTGGGCCGGGGGACTGATCGGCGGCGACTTCGGCACCTCCTACGTCTCCGGCGCCCCCATCGGGCCGCAGATCGCCGAACGCCTCGGCGTCACCGCCGTCCTCGTGCTGGGCGGCATGGTGATCGCCCTGCTCGTGGCGCTGCCCGCAGGCACCTTCGCCGCCGTTCACCACCGCAACCCGCTCGGCGCCGCCATCAGCGCCTTCAGCCAGGTCGGCATCGCCGTCCCGGCCTTCCTCGCGGGCATCCTGCTGGTCTTCGTCTTCGCCGTACAGGCGCAGGTCCTGCCCTCCGGCGGGTACGTGCCCATGGCGGAGGACCCCGCGCAGTGGCTGCTCGGCCTGCTGCTGCCGTGGCTGTCGCTCGGGCTCGTGCAGGGCGCGGTCCTCACCAGGTACGTGCGCTCGTCCGTGCTCGACGTGATGCGCGAGGACTACCTGCGTACCGCCCGCGCCAAGGGCCGGGGGCGCATGGGCGCGCTGTGGCGGCACGGGCTGCGCAACGCCGCCGTCCCCGTCGTCACCGTCCTCGGGCTGCAACTGGCCACGCTGCTCGTCGGCGCCGTGGTGGTCGAGCGGGTCTTCGTCATCCCCGGCCTCGGCGACCTGCTCCTCAGCGGGGTCGCCACCCGCGACCTGCTGCTCGTGCAGGGTGTGGTGATGGTGCTCGTCGCCGCCGTCCTGGTGATCAACTTCCTGGTCGACCTGGCCTACGCCGTACTCGACCCCCGCCTGCGGGGTGCGCGATGAGAGGCCGGATCAACGCCGGGCTGGTCGCGGGCGCCCTGCTCGTCGGCCTGGTCGTGCTCGCCGCCGTGCTGTCGTTCTTCTGGACGCCGCACGACCCCCTGTTCGTGGACGCCGCCAGCAGGCTCCGGCCGTCCGGCGAGGGCCACCCGCTGGGCACCGACAAGTTCGGCCGCGACACCCTCAGCCAGCTCATGGTCGGCGCCCGCACCACCCTGTACGTCGGCGTCGTGGCCGTCGGCATCGCCGCCCTGCTCGGCGCCCCCCTCGGCATGATCGCCGGGATGACCGGGCACGGCTGGCTGTCCGAACTGGTCATGCGGGTCAACGACCTCGTCTTCGCCTTTCCCGCGCTGCTGCTGGCCGTCATGCTCGGCGCCGTGTACGGCGCGGGCACCCTCACCGCCATGATCGCGATCGGCGTCGCCACCGTGCCCGCCTTCGCCCGCGTGGCCCGCGCCGCGACCATGCAGGTCATGGTGAGCGACTACGTCCTGGCCGCCCGGGTGGCCGGGCGCACCCGGCGCGCCATCGCCGTACGGCACGTGCTGCCCAACATCGCCTCCGTGCTGATCGTGCAGGCGTCGGTCTCCTTCGCCATCGCCATCCTCGCCGAGGCCGCGCTGTCGTTCCTCGGTTTCGGCACCCGGCCGCCCACCCCGTCGTGGGGGCGCATGCTGCAGGAATCGCAGGAACTGCTGTTCTCCACGCCGCGCCTGGCGCTGTGGCCCGGTGTCGCCGTCGCCGTCGCCGTCCTCGGCTTCAACCTGCTCGGCGACGGCCTGCGCGACTACCTCGACCCGAAGCTCCGGAGGTCCCGTGCTTAGCGTCGAGCGCCTGAGCGTGCGCACCGGAGACCTCGACCTGGTGCGCGAGGTGTCCTTCTCCCTCGCCCCCGGCGAACGCGTCGGGCTCATCGGGGAGTCCGGCTCGGGCAAGTCGCTCACCGCGCTGGCCCTCATGGGCCTGCTGCCCGACGGCGTCACCGCCACCGGCACCGCCACGCTCGGCGGCACCGACCTCGTCGGCGTACCGGAGCGCAGGCTGAAGGGGCTGCGCGGCCGTACCGCGTCGATGGTCTTCCAGGAGCCGATGACCGCCCTCAACCCGCTGATGCGGGTCGGCGCCCAGGTCGCCGAGGCGATGACGCTGCACGGGCGCCCGCGCGCGCAGGCCCGCGAGCGCGCGCTCGCGCTGCTGGACCGGGTACGGCTGCCGCAGCCCGCCGAACTCGCCCGCGCCTACCCGCACCAGCTCTCCGGCGGGCAGCGCCAGCGCGTCATGCTCGCCATCGCCCTCGCCAACGACCCCGAACTGCTCATCTGCGACGAGCCCACCACCGCGCTCGATGTGACCGTCCAGAAGCAGATGCTGGAACTGATCGCCGAGGTCGCGCCCGCGCTGCTGTTCATCACGCACGACCTCGCCGTCGTCGCGCAGATGTGTGAACGCGTCCTGGTCATGTACGGCGGCCGCGTCGTCGAGAGCGGCCCCATGCGCGAGGTCTTCACCAGGCCCCGCCACCGCTACACCGAAGGACTGCTGGCCGCCTCCCGGCTCACCCCGCGCGGCACCCGGCTGCCCACGATCGCGGGCAGCGTCCCCTCGGCGGGCGAGTTCCCCGACGGATGCGTGTTCAGGAACCGCTGCCCGCACGCCACCCCCGCGTGCGAGGCGGAACCGGAGCTGACGGGAGGGCCCCATGGGTATGCCTGCCGGCACCCCGCTCATTGAGGCGCGCGACCTCACCCGCGTCTTCCGGCGGCCGAGAAGGTCGCTGACCAGGCCCGGCGAGGCCGTGCACGCCCTGCGCGGCGTGTCGCTCAGCGTGGCGCCCGGCGAGCGCTTCGGCCTCGTCGGCGAGTCCGGCTCGGGGAAGTCCACGCTGCTGCGCCTGCTGTGCGGCCTCGACCGGCCCACCGCCGGTTCCGTCCGGTTCGCCGGGCAGGAGATCACCGGCCGCCGCGACCTGCGCTTCCTGCGCGAGGACCTGCAACTGGTCTTCCAGGACCCGATGAGCTCGCTCGACCCGCGCATGAAGGTCCGCGACATCGTCGCGGAACCGCTCGTCGGCCTGCGCCGCCCCGTCGAGGGCCGCGTCGAGCGGCTGCTGGAGGAGGTCGGGCTGCCCGCCTCCGCCGCCGGCCGTTACCCCCACCAGTTCTCCGGCGGCCAGCGCCAGCGCATCGCCATCGCCCGCGCGCTCGCCCCCGAGCCGAAGGTGCTCGTCGCCGACGAGCCCGTCAGCGCCCTGGACGTCTCCGTGCGGGGCCAGATCCTGAACCTGCTGGCCGACCTGGTCGACGCGCGCGGGCTCACGCTGGTGTTCGTCTCGCACGACCTGTCGGTGGTCAGGCACGTGTGCGAGAGCGTGGCGGTCATGCGCGAGGGGCAGATCATCGAGCACGGGCAGGTCGACGCGGTGTGGGCCGACCCCCGGCACCCGTACACGCGAGAGTTGTTGCAGGCCGTACCCACCCTGGAAGGACTGCTGTGATCGAGATCGACGCCGAAGGCGTGGTGGCCTTCACCCAGGCGCTGGTGCGGATCCCCAGCACCAACGATCCCGCGCGCGGGCGCTCGGAGGAGCCCGCCGCGCGCCTGGTCGCCGACCTGATGCGCGAGTGGGGCTGGGATCCCGTGGTCTCGGCGGCCGCGCCGGGCCGCCCGAACGTGGTCGCCGTCGTCGAGGGCGGGCTGCCCGGCCCGACGCTCATGTTCGAGGGCCACACCGACGTCGTCACCGAGGGCGACCTGTCGGAGTGGACGGTGGACCCCTTCGGCGGCGAGATCCGCGACGGGCGGCTGTGGGGCAGGGGCAGCGCCGACATGAAGTCCGGCCTGGCCGCCACCCTGTACGCCACCCGCGCGCTCCAGCTCGCCGGGCCGTTCCCCGGACGGATCAAGGTGTGCGCGCTCGCCGACGAGGAAGGGTTGATGCTCGGCGCCCACCACTTCGTCGAGTCGGGCCTCGGCGCGGACGTCGACGGCGCCATCGTCGCCGAGCCGGAGGCGGGCGAGATCTGCGCCGTCGCCAAGGGCGCGCTCCGGGTGCGGGCCGACTTCACCGGCAAGATGGCGCACGGGGCGATGCCGCAGCACGGCCGCAACCCCGTCGCCGCCGTGGGAACGTTCCTGACCGCACTCGCCGCCTACCAGGACGAGCTCCAGCGGCTGCACCCCGCGCACGAGCACCTCGGCGAGGTCTACGCGACCCCCACGGTGGTCAGGGCGGGCAGCGAGGAGCAGGTCAACGTCATCCCGGCCACCGCCTCCGTCTTCGTGGACGTGCGCACCGTCCCCGGCGTCTCGCACGCCGAGGTCGCCGGGCGGCTCGGGCGGCTGGCCGTCTGTGAGGGCATCGGCGTCGAGATCACCGTGCTCGTGGACCGCCCCCCGGTCGAGGTCCCGGCCGACGACCCGGTGGTGGCCGCGCTCGCCGCCGCCCACCGCACCGTCACGGGCGAGGAGCCGGTCTACGGCGGCGTCCCGGGCTCCACGGACGGCACCGTCCTCACCCACTGGGGCGGCATCCCCTCGGTCGTGTACGGCCCCGGCGGCAAGTGGATCGCCCACCAGGCCGACGAGTACGTCGAGGTCGAGGAGATCGTCCGCTGTACCCGGGTGTTCGCCGAGGCCGCCCGCCGCTTCCTGCACCGGGACCTGTCGTGAAGGCCGGGCCGCTCAACTCGCTGACCGACGTGCCCGGCCTGCTGGTCGGCCACCACGGCCGCACGGACGGCGGCTACCGTACCGGCACCACGGTCGTCCTCGCCCCGGACGGCGGCGCGGTCGCCGGCGTGGACGTGCGCGGCGCCGCCCCCGGCACCCGGGAGACCGAACTGCTCGACCCCCGCAACCTGGTCGAACGCGTTCACGCGATCGTCCTCAGCGGCGGCAGCGCCTTCGGGCTGAGCGCCGCCTGCGGCGTCATGGACCGCCTGGCCGAGCGAGGCACCGGCTTCCCGGTCACCGGGGGAGTGGTGCCGATCGTCCCCGCCGCCGTCATCTTCGATCTCGGCAGAGGCGGCGACGTGCGCGCCACCCCCGACGCCGCGTTCGGCGCGGCCGCCTTCGACGCCGCCTGCG
>NZ_BAAAHQ010000036.1:138120-139529 GCF_039525605.1 Nonomuraea longicatena
CCTCGCGGGCGGCGTCGGCGGCCCCAGCGCCGTCCTGCCCGACGGCACCGTCGTCGCCGCGCTGGCCGAGGCCAACCCGGCGGGCTCGGTGCTCGACCCGGTGGGCGGCCTGCTGGCGGGCACCAGGTACGGCCTGGACGGCGAGTTCGGCCACCTCGCCCCGCCCGCGCCCGCCGAGGTCGGCGCCTGGCGGCCGCCGGTGACGACCTCGTTCAACACCACGATCGGCGTCGTCGCCACCGACCTGACCCTGACCAAGGCGCAGTGCGGCAAACTCGCCGGAGTCGCCCACGACGGGCTGGCCCGCGCGATCAGGCCCGCCCACACCATGGTCGACGGCGACACGGTCTTCGCGCTGGCCACCTGCGCCCGCCCCGCTCCTGACGCGGCCGGGCTGCAGGAGGTGCTCGCGGCCGGAGCCGACGTCTTCAGCCGCGCGGTCGCGCACGCCGTGCTGGCGGCCACCGGCCGCGCGGACGCCCCCGCCTACCTCGACGTCTTCCCGAGCGCACGGAGCCGGTCGTGAACGTCCCTTTCCCCGTGAGCGGCTGTTTCCCGGCGAGCACCTGGAGCAGGTCATGAACGTCCCAGACGGGCTGCCGATCGGTGCGGGCTGGGTCGCGGCCCCCGCGACCAGCCGGGTCGTCTTCCCCTACGACGGCACCGAGGTGGCCAGGGCGCCGCTCGGTGACGCCGCCCTCGCCGTCCGCGCCCTGGAGGAGGCGCTGGCCGTCGCCCCCGCCATGGCCGCGCTGCCCTCCCACGCCCGCCGCGCCGCCCTGCTCGGCGCGCATGACGCGCTGCGCGCCCGCGCCGAGGAGTTCGAACGGCTCCTGGTGCTGGAGACCGGCAAACCGCTGGCCGACTGCAAGGTCGAGGTCGCGCGCACCCTCGTCACGCTCGCCACGGCCGTCGAGGAGGTCGCTCGCCTGCACGGCGAGACCGTGCCGCTCGACCTCCTCCCTGCGGGCGAGGGCCTGCTGGGCTTCTGGACCCGGCGCCCGATCGGCGTCGTCGTCGGCATCACCGGCTTCAACTACCCGCTGCTGCTGGCCGCCCACAAGATCGCGCCCGCCGTCGCCGCCGGCTGCCCGGTGATCGTCAAGCCCGCGCCCGGCACCCCGTTGGCCACCCTCCACCTCGTTCACCTGCTGCGCGAGAGCGGGACGCTGCCGCCCGCCGGCGTCCAGCTCGTCACCGGCGACGTCGAGGTGGGCCGGACGCTCGTCGAGGACCGGCGGATCGGCGCCGTCTCCTTCACCGGTTCCGCGGCGGCCGGGCACGCCATCGCGCGCGGCGCCGCGCCCACCAAGGTCCTGCTCGAACTCGGCTCCAAGCCCGCGCTCATCGTCGCGGGCGACCGCGACCGGTCGCGGCTGTCCACGCGCGGGCCGGACTGGTTCACCGAC
>NZ_BAAAHQ010000036.1:139598-144509 GCF_039525605.1 Nonomuraea longicatena
CTCCGGCCAGGCGTGCATCTCCGTGCAGCGGGTCGTGGTCGAGGAGCCGGTACGCGAGGAGTTCCTGTCGCTGCTGGCCGAACGGGTGCGCGACGTCGCCGTCGGCGACCCGCGCCTGCCGGAGACCCGGGTCGCGCCGCTCATCGACGAGCGCTCCACCGACCGGGTGCTGGCCTGGGTGGCGGCGGCCGTGGCGGCGGGCGCCCGGCTGGTCGCCGGAGGGGTGCGCGAGGGCCGGTCGGTCGCGCCGACGGTGCTCGCCGACGTCCCGGACGGCGCCGACGCCTGGGACGAGGAGATCTTCGGCCCGGTCGTGTGCGTGCGGACCGTCCGCGACCTGGAGGAGGCGTTCGCGGTCGTCAACGCCTCCAGGTACGGCCTGCACGCCTCGGTCTACACCGCCTCGCTGGCCACGGCCTTCGCCGCGATCGAGCGCATCGAGGCGGGTGGCGTCGTCGTCAACGAGGTGCCGGGCTTCCGGGCCGACAACATGCCGTACGGCGGCGTGAAGGACTCCGGGACCGGCCGCGAGGGGCCGCGCTTCGCGATCGAGGAGCTGACCGTGACCCGGATGGCGATCATCCGCCCATGACGCTCTTTACGTGAAGAAAACTTTCGCGTTGTATACGGCGCATGGCACCAGAGATCACCCGCCGCTCCGTGATCACCGCCGGGATGGCCGCACCCCTCATGATGACCAGCACCCCCGCCACCGCCTCCACCCCCGCCTCCACTGTCGCGGCCGCTCTGCCCGCCGACCTCGAACAGCGCGCCATGGCGCTCACCCCGCCCGTCTTCCTGCTGGAGAGCGCCGTACCGCCGCACTTCTCCGGCTCGGGCCTGTCCGTCTCAGGTGCCGCCGCCGTCTGTGGCACCCGGTCGCTGCGCTGGGACCACGACAGCCGCTCCGTGATCACCGTACGGGCGCCGCTGCGCTGGGCCGCCGACCCCTACCGGCCCGGCGACGACCAGGCGTGGCAGGGCCTCGTGGACGCCTTCTGCGTCTGGGTCCACAACACCGAGCCGACCGACGACGTGCTGCGTTTCGAGTTCGGCAGAGGCGAGCGCACCGACGTGTGGTTCGACTTCCGGCTCGGCTACCGGGGGTGGCGCACCGCGTGGCTGCGCTACGCCTACGACATGCGCGGCAGGCCGCACCCCGCCATGGACACCCTGCGCATCGTGGCGCCCCGCCGTACGGGGACGCTGCACTTCGACCAGCTCATGCTCAACGTGCCGCTGCGCCCCGACGCGCCCAACGCCGACCACCAGCTGCCCGCCATCGCCGCCGAGGGCGACACCTACGACAACCAGCACTGGCAGGCCCTGCTCACCTTCGAGCGCCTCCTGCGGGAGGAGGAGCCCGACCGCACGCCCCCGACCCCGGCGGAGACCCAGGCGCTGGCCGCGCTGCGCACCCGCTACGTCGAGGAGTACCTGCTCGCCCCCGTCACCGTCGACGTGCCCGCGCTCACCGCCCAGACCGCCGCCCTGCTCGGCCGGCCCGTCCACGCCTACCAGTCGCAGATCTACCCCGCCGAGATCGCCGCCGAGCTGCGCGCCTTCGTCGCCCCCGTGACGCTGCGGGCCGTCACCGACCTGATGCGCACGATCGCGCTGGCCTGGCAGGCCGCTCCCGCCGAGCGGCCCGCGCTCGGCCGCCTCTACCTCGACCTGTTCCACCACCTGCGCGAACAGGGCTGGACGGCAGGCAGCGGCCAGGGCACCATCCACCACCTCGGCTTCGACGTGCGCGGCTACTACGACTCCGCCTACCTCGTGCGCGAGGTCTTCCGCGAGGCCGGGCTGCTCGACGAACTGCGCGCCGACCTCGACTGGCTCACCGGGCTCGGCCGCCTGTTCCGGGGCTTCGGCTTCCGGACGGCGCGCGGCAGCGTCATGGACCTCTACAACACCACCGTGCGCGGCATGCTCGCCGCCGTCCTGCTGCGCGACGGCGACCGCGAGCAGATCGCCTATCTGCGGGTGCTGCGCGACTGGCTGAACGACACCCTCCAGCCCACCGACGGCATCCAGGACGGCGTCAAGCCCGACGGCTCGGCCTTCCACCACGTCGGCTTCTTCCCCGACTACGTCCGCGACGGGCTGGCCGGGCTCGCCCCCATCGTCTACGTGCTGCACGGCGGCGCGTTCGCGATCTCCCCGCAGGCGTACGGGTGGCTGAAGAAGACGCTGCTCGCCCAGCGGATCTACGCGAACAAGACGCACTGGCCGGTCTCCGCCAGCGGGCGCAACCCCGGCGGCACCACCGGCCTGTCGGTCGTGCCCTTCCAGTGGCTGGCCCGGATCGACGACGAGATCGGCGCCGCCTTCCTGCGACTGCTGCCCGCCGCCCCCACGCCGCAGCAGCGCGCCGTCGCCGAACTGCTGGCCGCCAGGGGCGTCACCGCCGAGCCCGCGCCCACCGGCAACTGGGCCTACAACTACGCCGCGCTCGCCGTGCAGCGGAGAGGGGAGTGGCAGGTGAGCGTGCGCGGCCACAACCGGTACCTGTGGAGCACCGAGATCTACGTCGGCGCCAACTGGTACGGCCGCTACAACACCTACGGGCAGATCCAGGTCCTGCACAAGGGCACCAACCTGGCCAGCGGGTACGCGCCCAACGGCTACGACTGGAACCGGCGGCCCGGCACGACCGTCATCCGCAAACCGCTCGACCTGCTCAAAGGCGACCTGACCGGCGCCATCGAGGAGATGCTGCTCACCGACTCCCGCTTCGCCGGCGCGCACACCATCGACGGCCGCGACGGCATGTTCGCCATGGACCTTCGCGAACACCCCAAATACGACGGCAGCCACCGGGCGCGCAAATCCGTCTTCCTCTTCGACGACCGGGTCATCGCGATCGGCACCGGCATCGCCAACGACGACCGCGTCCACGAGACCGAGACCACCCTCTTCCAGACCACCCGCACCGGGGCCGTCCTGGTCGACGGGGCCGAGACCGCCTGGCCGTACGAGGGGCTGGAGCTGTCGCCCCGGTGGATCCTGGACGACAAGGACCTCGGCTACTACCTCGCCCCCGGCCAGCGCGTCGGGCTCACCCGGGGCACCCAGCAGTCCCGCCACCACGGCACCGAGGCGCCGACCGGCGGCGACTTCTCCACCGCCTGGATCAGGCACGGCAGCGCGCCGCGCGACGGACACTACGAGTACGCCGTCCTCGTCGGCGCGACGGCCGAGTCCGCCGCCGCCTTCGCCGCCGCCATGGACGAGCCCGGACGGGCGCCGTACACGGTGCACCGGGCCGACCGCGTGGCGCACGTCGTCAGCGACCGCGCGAGCGGCCTCACCGGGTACGCGGTGTTCGAGCGGACCGCGCTGACCGGGCTGGTGCGGTACGTGGACACGCCGTCCATGCTGCTCACGCGGCCGGAGGGGGACGAACTCGACCTCGCCGTGTGCGATCCGGACCTGCGGCTGTACGGCGGCATCGACCCCGACCAGTACGAGCGCGGCCGCTACGTCGGCCACTACAGCCCGTGGTCGCGGCCGTGGCTGGACGACCCGAGCCGTCCGCACCTGCTGCGGGTGACGCTCGCGGGCCGGTGGCGGGCCGAGGGGCCGTGCCGTACGCGGGTGGACGGCGAGCGGACCGTCGTGGAGTTCGAGACCGTCCACGGAGCACCGGTTCAGGTCCGCCTGCGCCGCTGAAGCCGCGCGCACCGACCCGGAGAGTACGCCGAGGCAGGCTCCCCCGCCCCGGACCGGGGCCTTCCCCGGTTCGGAGCCGGGCGCTCAGGCCGTCGGCCCGGCGGCGGGGCGTTAGGTTGTTCGTCATGCTCTGGGGAAGGCGGCGGGAGTGCGCCGCGATCGAGCGGGTCGTGGCCGAGGCCCGGTCCGGGCGCAGCGGCGCGCTGGTCCTGCGCGGCGAGCCGGGCATCGGCAAGTCGGCGCTGCTCCGGCACGCCGCCGCCGTCGCCGGTGACGCACGGGTCCTGCACGGCACCGGGATCGAGTCCGAGAGCGAACTGCCGTTCGCCGGACTGCACCTGCTCCTGCGTCCGCACCTCGACCGCGTCGACGCGCTGCCCGGACGCCAGGCGGCCGCGCTGGGCGCGGCGCTCGGCCTGGCGCGGGGCGCCGACGGCGACCGGTTCCTCGTGGGCCTCGCGGTGCTGACCCTGCTCGCCGACCTGGCAGCCGACGTTGCAGCCGACCTTGACGGGGGGCGCCCGTTGCTGTGCCTGATCGACGACGCCCACTGGCTGGACCACGCCTCCGCCGAGGTCCTGCTGTTCGCGGCACGCAGGCTGCACGCCGAGGGCATCGCGATGATCTTCGCCGCCCGCGACGGGCACCCGTCCGGGTTCGCGGCGTCCGGCCTGCCCGAGCTCAGCGTCGGCGGCCTCGATCCTGACGCCGCCGCGAGCCTGCTGGCCGAGCGGGCCGCCGCTCTCGCACCGCAGGTCAGAGCGCGGATCCTGGACGAGGCGCGCGGCAATCCGCTCGCCCTGCTGGAACTCCCGACGGCCTTCGACGACGGCGTGCCACCGGCGCTGGGACCCGGTGACGGGCTCAGGCGGGCCTTCGCCCACCGGATCGCCGACCTGCCGGCGGCCACGCAACGGCTGATGGCCGTGGCCGCCGCCGACGACACCGGCGACCCCGCCGTGGTGTTCGGCGCGGCCGGACGGCTCGGCGCCTCCCTCGCGGACGTGGCGCCCGGCGAGCAGGCCGACCTGCTGCTGTTCACCGAGGGCCGGCTGACCTTCCGGCATCCGCTGGTGCGCGCGAGCGCCTACCGGAACGCCCCGCTGGCGCTGCGCCTGGAGGCGCACCGGGCGCTGGCGGAGACGCTCGTCGGCGCCGCCGGCGCCGACCGGCGCGCATGGCATCTGGCCGCGATCAGCTCCGGCCCGGACGAACGGGTCGCCGCCCTGCTGGAGG
>NZ_BAAAHQ010000037.1:0-30567 GCF_039525605.1 Nonomuraea longicatena
CGCCCGCGCGCTCTCGTCATAGACCCAGCGGGGCCGGCCACGGCGGGTCTCATCAATGCCCGGCACCGTGACCGACTGCGGCTCGGCCGACAGCACCCGTCCGGCATAGGCGGTGAACGCCGCCGAGGCCACCGGCCAGGACACCCCGTGATCTCGCGCCGACTGCACGATCGTGCGACCGCTGTCGGCCACTGCCATCCCGCTGGCCTGGCGTAATCGCTGGGTCAGCCGCGCTCGCGCGGGCACCTGCGGAACCTGCTCGGTGAACGTCCCGCGTGGGCACACCACCGTCGAACAGATCCAGCGCCTCTTGCGCCACAGCAGCTCACATCGACGCCCGCCAACCGGCAGATCCCGCGGCCGAGTGGTCACCCACTCCTTCATCCGGGCGGCCCGCACCCCGCACCCCGGGCACACCCTCGCCCGTTCGTCGATCGTCGCCAACCAGACGATTGGCCCCTGACCAGGGTGTTCGTCTCTTGCGATGACCTCTGCGACGGCCAGGCCGTCCAAGCCCGGTAATCGGGTCGTATCGTTGACCATGCTCGCGGCTTCTCTGTTGTGATCTTCTGTGTCGACAACAGAAATGATCGACGGGAGCCGCGAGCTCCCTCAAGAGCCGACCGCATCCCAGCCACGCGAGCACGAGCAGTCAGGCCTCAACCCCGATCAAGTTCGAAGAGCCCTGATGGGTGTGTGGATGCCGATTCCGGCGCCGTCGTAGCCTGTCGGCGAGGGTGGGCAGTCCGCGAGCGGCTGCGGCGTACAGGGCGCCCAGCACGTGGATGCGAGCGGCGGTCAGATCGTGGACGGAGCCGGGTTCGACCTCGGCGTTCCACTGGGGAAGCCCGTTGGGGGCCGAGAGTGCTTGGAGGTTGCCGGCGTGCCGGTGGGCCTTGCCGGAGTACCAGGCGTCGATGGGCTCGCCCTTGACGCCGATGATCTGTTCGGCGCGGCGATCGGTCGGGATCAGGGTGCCGTCAAGGGTCACGTACGCCGGCCCGTCGGCGTGGGCACGGTTCAGCCGTCGATCCCTTCGGCGACGTAGCGGATCGCGGAGTGCACGGCGAAGCTGGCCGATGCCTACTTCGCCGACATACCCGCTACGGATCTACCCTGGGACCGTACGCCCCTTGCTAATGTGGCGAAGGTGAGCAGCGGCTTGGCTCGCCCGACACAAGATGGTCAGTCACCAGGGGTGGGCTGGGTCACCTCGGCCGAGGTCCTGCAGAGCGCCTTCCCCCACCTGGACCAGGTCGCCCGTGTGATCTCTGCGTCATCGGAGCACATCGTTCAACCAGGGTCCCTGCTGATCGCCTCGATACCCAGCGGGGTACGGATTGTCGAGACTCTTGTCCCCGTGATTCCTAGCCGCGGCATGCTCGCGGTCAGTCCGTTCCACGAGTCTGATCGCATGTGGCTCCTGCACGATCTGCGGGCCAGAGCTGCTGAGCTTGTGCTGACAGCCCAAGGGAGGCGGGCGCGTGAGCTCAGCAGGAGGATTTTGAGCAGCAAACTGCCCGATGGCCTGATCAAGCGGTGCGGGAGGCGTTCGGGCGCGTTGCCGGACCGCTTCATGAGCGGGCGAAGCTGACGACCGCGGAGAATCACACCTTAGACGCCCTCGCCAAAGTGACATGGGGTCCACGTCGCCGATTGGGCGATGAAGGTGCGATGCGCCCAGGGGCGGGTTACGCCTGTGACCGGATCAGGCGGGCTGATGGGCCGCCGGGGTCAGCACGTGGCCGATCCGTTCGACGGCGGCGGTCATGTCGCCGACGCCAGTGATCTGTTCGGCCCATGACCACCACAAGCTCCACTCGCCGCTGAGCGGGGCGGCGGTGACGACCTCGCACAGCGTCGTGCAGTCGGGGTTGATGACGCGCAGGCGTGGTAGCCGTCCGGGCTGGGTGAGGATGCGGGCATGCAAGCCTTGTTCCTCCAACAGGGTCCGCAGCTCGGCGAGGTAGGCGGCGGCCTGGTCGGTGATGTCGGCGGTGATGGGTTCGAGCATGACGACCTCCCGCGAGGATGGGCTGGAATGTTCAGAGCTAGGGCTGGTTGTGGCTGGCCGGACGTCGCGCGAGATAGATCTTTCGGGCGATCATGACCACCGCCGCGCAGGTGAGGGCTCCGAGCAGCACTGGGCATCCCGGCCGGAAGACCCTGGTAGGGCCCGAAAGCACGAAGACGACGAACACGGCGGTCAGAGTCAAGCGCAGCATGGATAGCGTCTTGCCACGAAACACGGCGGGCTTCCTTCGCGACAGACCGGCACCGGGGCGAACATGAGCAGGTGCTGACGGCACATGATGCTTCTCCGAATTCGGGCAGGCCAGCACGGGGCGTGAGCAGGGTGAACGGTGAAGCCGAAGGGATGAGGTCAGCTGGCGACCGGAGCGCAGAACAGGTTCTCCACCTGCGCCTCGGTGGGATGACGATCCAGGTGACACCACACATAGCGGTGCCTCTTACGGGGCATCCGATAGCTTCCCCATCGCCCACGCGACAGGGCATCCACGATCGCCAGCCCCCGCCCGTGCTCGGCGAACAGGTTCGGCACCTGGAGCGGGACGAGGGCAGGCGCCGAACTGGTCGACCCCAGGTCGGTCACCACCAGCCGAAGAACCAGCGGATCCTGCGACAGCTTGAGCGTGATCTCCTCGAGGCCGTCACCGGTATCGGTGACATCGGCGTACTTAATGGCATTGTTGTGTCCTGAACGCGAAAGGAAGAAGCATGTAGGAAGTCTTCTTCTTGTAGTGATGCTGTACGAAGGATGAAGGTTATGGCCCTTCAAATTCGCCCTGCGGGGGGAGAATTTAAACCACCTCATGCTGCGCTAGCTGAAGACTGCCGTGGTGAACGATGAGGAAAAGGCGTCCATCGAGGCGTCAGGTAGGGATCGGGAAGGCGAGCGCAAGCGAATCGCTGCTGACGTGTCGAAAATTAGAGACGACATCGAAACCGGGGTGTCAATGCAATCCCGGGAGAGAGCCTGGCGGGTGCCCGCCTATTGGCCAGGCGGTGTCCGGCATACAGGCGGCGCGAGCCCGGTCTGCGGCCTTCGAGCGGAACAGGAGAAGGCGGGCCTGGATACGTCTCCGCTGACTGGCGGGGAGAGAGGGAGCGTCCCGGGCGGTCCGAAGCCGTGAGGGACTGAGTACCGATGCCAGGCACGCCGGCGGACCGGCTCGTAGTAGTGCTGAAACCCCTGCAATCGGGGCGGAGCGAAGGGGCCGGGTCGTTCGTGGCTGTGTTTATACGATCAACCGGGCGTTACCCGGGAGGAGTCGCGTGAACAAGTTGAAATCATCAGGCAAGCCGTTCGATATTTCCAAGCAGTCAGTCTGGGAGGCGTACGAGAAAGTCAAGGCGAACAAGGGCGCGGCGGGTGTGGACGCGGTGTCGATGGAGGTTTTCGAGAAGGATCTGAAGGATAATTTGTACCGGATCTGGAACCGTATGGCCTCCGGCACCTATTTTCCGCCCCCGGTGCGTGCGGTGGAGATCCCCAAGAAAGGGGGCGTCCGTGTTCTGGGCGTGCCCACAATCGGGGATCGCATCGCCCAGACGGTGGTCGCCAGGGTTCTGGAGCAGAAGGCCGAGCCGGTCTTCCATCCGGACTCCTACGGCTACCGTCCCGGGCGGTCGGCGATCGACGCGGTGGGCCGGTGCCGGGAGCGCTGCTGGAAGGCGGACTGGGTCATCGACCTGGATATCCGCGCCTTCTTCGACAGCGTTCCGTGGGACCTGGTCCTCAAGGCGGTCGCCGCCCACACTGATCCGTCCCAGTCCTGGGTCCTGCTGTATGTGCGGCGCTGGCTCGCCGCACCGCTGCAACTGCCCGATGGGACACGGCGCGAGCGCGACCGGGGGACGCCCCAGGGCTCCTCGGTCTCACCTGTCCTCGCCAACCTCTTCCTTCACTACGCCTTCGATGCCTGGATGGCGCGGAACTTCCCCACCATCGGGTTCGAGCGCTACGTGGACGACGCGGTGGTCCACTGCGTCAGCGAACGCCAGGCACGCTTCGTGCTCGCGGCGATCGGGAAGCGGATGGCCGAGGTGGGGCTTGAACTACACCCGGACAAGACACGGATCGTGTACTGCCAGGATGCCAACCGGCGTGCCCCATACGAGCACACCGGGTTCACCTTCCTGGGGTTCACCTTCCGCACCCGCTCCGCGGTACGCAAGGACGGCGGTATGTTCCGGTCGTTCCTTCCCGCCATCAGCGGGGAAGCCCTGCGCAGGATCAGTTCCGAGGTGCGGTCCTGGCGGCTGCACCACCGCACGAGCCTGACCGAAGCAGACCTCGCACGGTTCATCAACCCGATCATTCGCGGTTGGATGGCGTACTACGGGGCCTTCTACCAGTCGGCCCTGTATCCCCTCCTGGAACGCGTCAACGCCTACGTGATGCGGTGGATGCGCAAGAAGTTCAAACGGCTGCGGGGCCGGAAGAAAGCCCAAACGGCGTGGAACCAGGCCGTCGCGCGACGGCCCCGGTTCTTCGCCCACTGGGCCTGGACCACCCATGCCCCGCGCGTCTGGTGACCAGAACGACAAGAGCCGTATGACGAGAGATCGTCACGTACGGATCTGTGAGGGCCGAGGGGTGAGAATCCCCTCGGCTACTCGGCGTCACTAGTTCCGAGGCCGCCAGCGTGACGAGCTCTCGGGCTGTATGTGCGCTGCCCAACCACCAGCAGATCGCCTCCCGGGCCAGATAGGGCGCACGCGAGCTGCACGCCAACCGGATTGTGCCGAGTTCCTCGAAATTCATTGGTGGGGGCGCGAGATTGATCACCGGAATCGCCTCACTACTTCCCGAACACGGGGCTGCTTCATCACTGAGCGAAGGCGATCAACTTCTACCGCCGGCTCGCCATTCGTGCGATGGAGGGTGTGGTTCATCCCTCGATGAAGAGACCATCTCAGAAAACCCCTGCGTGTGGTTGTCAATGCAAAGCACTTCCCAGGCACTTACCAGGTGTGCTACTACACATGCTGGTGCGTTTCATGTGTGCTACTAGAAAGGGGCGTCCTCTCCTTGGAAAACGCCGAGCAAGAACCTGCACTAAAAGCACCAAGCATTGATTTCGGTATCCATCTCCGTGAATATCGCAAACTGGCAGCCAAGCGACAAAAGGAGCTTGCTGTCATGCTCGGCTGGTCAGTCTCGAAGATCAGCATGTGGTCAGTCTCGAAGATCAGCATGATCGAACGCGGAGAACGCCGGGCCGACGAAGACTTCGCGCGAGCCGCCGACACCGCGCTGGGAGCGGGGGGCGGGCTGCTGACGCGCTGGAGGGAGACCGTCGAGCAGGCCGGGCGGTTCTCCATCTGGCTGGCCCAACTGGTCGAGATCGAACAGCGCGCGGACATGCTGCGAGCCTGGGAACCGTTGATCATCCCCGGCATGCTCCAGACCGAGCAGTACGCCCGAGCGATCTTCCGAGGGCGACCGGGGATCACCCCTGACGTCGTCGAGCAAAGCGTGGAGGCCCGGATGAACCGTCAGCGCATCCTGGAGCGGGAAAATGGTCCTACGCTATGGGTAGTACTAGACGAAGGAGTCCTCACCCGGCCTGTCGGGAATGAGGGGATCATGGCTGGGCAACTCGCGCATCTCGCCGCGATGGACGGTCATCCGCGGGTTCACCTTCGCCTCCTCCCTCATGACGCCTGGCTCACGACCGGCATGCAAGGAGCCTTCGTGCTGGCCAGCGGGTCGGAAATACCCGACACGGCCTACATCGAGTCGATCACGCTCAGCCAGATCACTGCCGAGCCAAGCCGGGTCCTGGACGTCAAGTCGCGGTATGAGATGTTGCACGGTGAAGCCCTTCCCCGAAGGGCCTCACTCCAGTTGATCGAGGAGAAAGCCAAGCGATGGAAGTGACCTACGAGGAACTGGATCGCGCCATCTGGCGCAAGGCCACGCGCTCTGGCGACAACGGTAATTGCCTAGAAGTGGCCCCTCTGTCCGGAGGCCGGGTCGGCATCCGCGACACCGAAGCTCCCGGCCAGCCCCCTTACGTCGTCTCAGCATCAGTGTGGACGGCGTTCATCGACGGCGCCAAAAAGGGTGAGTTCGACTTCTAGCCCTACCGGCAATGAGGCAGGTCAGGGGCCCTCGGAGATAACCGAAGGCCCCTGACTTATCAGCTCAACTGTCTGTGGCCAGCCGTTGCGCCGCTCGAGTGCGCAGACTTGGCAGGTGTACGAGCGGCCTGTTCACTAGCCTGACTCGATCAGGGTGCAAGGGCGAGTGAGGCGCTGGCCGGATGGCGGTCATGGCTGAGGACAGCCTTCGGTGGGGTGCGGGGCTTCGCCAGGCCCGGACTCGAAGAGGCGGCGAAGCCCCGCACCGGTCCCCGGCTGGACGAGGGCCGGGGGAAGGTATCCAGTCGCTTTGAGGCGGGGGGATGAGGTCCGCCGGGGCGGCCGGATACGTGGTCTTGAGTGAGATGTGTCCGAGGGGTTCTGCAGGGCGGTTCGGTCAGCCCTGTCAGGCAGAGATCCGCGCCGTTCGGAGCCTTGGAAGAAGCGGTCTACCCCGAGTCGGGGAAGGGTTCCCCGCCTCGGGAGAGGTCGAAGAGGGGAACGTGGTGCGCAGGGTCTGCCCTCCCGTGCCGCACCTGTTTACCCGACTGGCCGCCGCTCTCCTTCGGAAGGGGGGAAGGAATCGGGGGCCTGCGGGTGTCTCAGCTCACCTTCTTGTCCTTGAACAGGGCGTCGACAAGCGAGAATGAGCACATGTAGAAGCCGGCAAGGACGCCGAGCCATGAGGTCGCGACATGGTCCGGGCCGATCACGGCCAGCGTGCACATGATCACGAAGATGAGGGTGTAGCTCCAGGAAAGAATCAGGGCCGTTCGGCGGCTCATTGAGGTGGCGCTCCGATAGATGGTTGGTGGGCTGGTGTCCGGGCGGTGTCGCGGGTATCGCCCGGAGAGGGTCTGCGCACCCATTTGCGGTGGGGGCCGAGAGGTTCTGGAAATCTTCTTTTGAAGGTGAACCGCCGTCTCCGCCTCGTAAGTAGCCGTGCCGTTCTAGGAAGAATGCGAGTGGCTATGCACGCGTGATCATTCTTTGGTGTGGCTGGCGTCCCACGTTGCGTCAGCCTAAAGAAACCATCCCAGAAGACCCCTGTGTACGGGGTGTTTGGCAAAGCACTTCCCGGGCACGAACCGGGTGTGCTACTACACATGTCCGTGTTTTTCTCGTGTGCCATCGGAACGGAATCGTTCCACCACGGAAACATGGAGTCTGAACTCCCGCCAAAAGCACCTCGGGTAGAATTTTTGTGTCTATATCCGCGAACACCGTGAAATGGCAGGCAGGTGATAAAGGGGACTCGCTGTCATGCTCTGGAGTTGTCGCGGCGGAGGTCAGGGCAGAGGACTCTGCGGGTGACGATCTCGGCCAGGACAAACGCGGTTGAGGCGAGGTGCCCGGCGTGCGTACTTGGTCGAAGCGGCGGCATGGGGAGTTATCGGTGCTGGCTGGTGGATGCGGCGCTGACCGGACGCCGAGTGTGATCGACCTGCTGGTGCGGCGTTTCCGTGGCACGGCGCGAACGTGTGAGCGGGCGACGTTTGTGGGGCAGGTCGAGGGGTGATCGAGCTGTACGTCGAGACTGCGACGCCTACTGGAGCGCCTCAGGATGACTTTCACCGAAATCGGGCGAGCGACGTCGCGGGCGGTTTTGCCGCTGCTTGGACGTGTTCACGATCGAGCCGGGCCCGGCGTGCCTGGTCGCCTCGCTTGGATGGGCCTGGGGTGATCTTCCGGCGGGGCTGGCTTGCATGTCGGGTGAGGGCAGTGCGCGGCGGGTGTCGCAAACCGTGCATTTCGCCCGGGCCGACAACCGGCCGATGTGCCGGGTCCGTGCCGAAGAGCATTCCGCGAGCACGCGCTTGCCCGTCTCGGGCTCGTCGGAGGTTCTCAGAAAACGAGAAATCGCAGGTCAGATGGGGTGTAGGGTGGTAGGGCGCCCGGGGCTCGAACCCGGAACCTACGGATTAAAAGTCCGCAGCTCTGCCAATTGAGCTAACGCCCCCTACGACAAGTCAGCGTACAGAGGTTACCCCCCGTACGCGACGGACTTCTCGCCTGGTCACGATAACGTACGCGCCCACCCCAAGCGGCCAAGACCGCCACCTCTCACCGATACGCGGCCAGCCCCGTCAGCGCCTCCCCGAGCACCAGTGTGTGTATCTCCTGGGTGCCCTCGTACGTCAGCACACTCTCCAGGTTGTTCATGTGCCGGATCACAGGGTACTCAAGCGTGATCCCGTTGCCGCCCAGGATGGAGCGGGCCTCGCGGGCGATGTCGAGGGCCGCGCGTACGTTGGCCAGCTTGCCGAAGCTGATCTGCCGAGGTTCGAGTGTGCCGGCATCCTTGAGCGCACCGAGGTGGAACGCCGTGAGCGACGCCTGGGCCGTACCGACGTACATCCAGGCCAGTTTCTCCTGAGTGAGCTGGAACGCCCCGATCGGCCGGTCGAACTGCACGCGCGTCTTGGCGTAGTCGACCGCCGACTCCAGGCAGGCGCGTGCCGCCCCCACAACCCCCCACAAGATGCCGAAGCGCGCCTCTGAGAGGCACGACAGCGGCCCCTTGAGCCCGACGACGTCCGGCAGGACCGCCGTCGCCGGCAGCCGTACGTCGTCGAAGTACAGCGACGAGGTCACCGACGCCCTCAGGGACATCTTCTTGTGGATCTCAGGGGCGGAGAAGCCGGGGGAGTCGGTGGGGACGACGAAGCCCCTGATGCCCTCGTCGGTCTGCGCCCACACGACCGCGACGTCGGCGATCGAGCCGTTGGTGATCCACATCTTGGAGCCGTTGAGGATCCAGTCGGTGCCGTCCTTCTTGGCGTGGGTGCGCATGCTGGACGGGTCCGAGCCGTGGTCCGGCTCGGTGAGGCCGAAGCAGCCGATGGCCTGACCTGCGGCCATGCGCGGCAGCCACTCCTGCTTCTGCTCGTCGGAGCCGTAACGCCAGATCGGGAACATCGCCAGCGAGCCCTGCACGGACACGAACGAGCGCAACCCCGAGTCGCCGGCCTCCAGTTCGCGGCACGCGACGCCGTAGGAGGTGGCGTCGGTGCCGGCGCAGCCGTACCCGGAAAGGTGCATGCCGAGCAGGCCGAGTTCGCCGAGGACGGGGGCGAGTTCGCGCGCGGGGAAGACGGCGCGCTCGAACCAGTCGCCGACGTCGGGGAGCACACGGTCGGCCACGAACGACTTGACCGTGTCACGGATCAGGCGCTGGTCGGGGTTGAGCCGGTCGTCGATGCGCAGCAGGTCGTCCACGGAGATCCTCTCTCGCGTCAGGGGCTACCAGGGTTCTACCAGGGGGGATCCTGATGTGCGAACAGTACGCTCAGGGGCAGTCTTGAGACATGGATGAGATGAGGAACACCAAGCGGCTCCGGCGCACCGGCAAGGGCAGGATCGTGGCGGGCGTGTGCTCGGGTATCGGCGAGTATGTCGGCATCGACGCGAACCTGGTCAGGATCGGTCTGGCCATCGCCACCCTGTTCGGTGGCATGGGGGTCGGCGTCTACGCCATCGGATGGCTGCTGATCCCCGAAGAGGGCCGGGACGCCTCGATCGTACAGGATCTTGTCGGCAAGCAGCGGGACAAGAACAACGGCGACGTCTGGCAGCAGTGATCAGGCGGTTGCCTGGGCGCGTACCCGGGCGGCGATGTCGGCACGTGACTCGGTCCAGAGCATCGCGAGCACCGCGGCGCCGGTCACACCCATGACCCCGGACAGCGCGACCACGGGCTCGGGGCCGAGTCTCTCCGCCGCCAGGCCGCCGACGAGGATGCCGAGGCCCTGCGCGGCCATCAACCCCGACTGCACCAGGCCGAATGCCTGACCTCGTCGTTCGGCGGGCACGCACTGGACGAACGCGGCATTGGCCGCCAACTGGTAGGCGCCGCCGACGCCGGACAGGACCCACAGGCCGAGGACGACGGGCAGTGGCGGTTGCAACGCGGAGAAGACGAGCGGCGCGCAGCTGAGCATCGCCATCCAGCCCATGAGGCGCAGCCGTCCCGTCGGTGAGACGAATCTGCTGAACGCGAACGCGCCGATGACGGTGCCCGTGGGCATCGCGGCCATCAGCAGTCCGGTCACGACCGCGACCGGCAGGTCGGAATCGAGCTTCGCCGCGTACGGCACGGCGAGCCCTTCCGGAAGCACGTAGAAGCCGCACAACCAGGCGAACAGCACGAGAGTGCGGAGCCTGCGGTCGCCGAAGACGAGTTTGGACCCCGCGCGCGTCATGCTCCACATGGACGGCCGGGCGTCGCCGCCCGAGGCGGGGGCCGGGCGGCGCCGTACCCCTGCGACCAGGAGCAGCGCCGAGGCGAGGAAGGTCGCGGCGTCGATCGCGAGGGCCCGGTAGGGGCCGAGCGTGGCGATCAGCGCGCCGCCCGCCGCGAAGCCGAGCATCTGGACGGCCTGGTTCGTCATGTTCTGCAGAGCAGAGCCCACGACATAGCGGTCGCCGGGGAGGATCTCGGGCAGCAGCGCCGCCCGCGCGGCGCTGAAGGGCGCGCTGAGCAGGACGACGAGGAACACCAGCACGCACAGGACGGCGAACGGCATGCCGGGGACGGCCATCACCGCGACGAGCAGGGCCCGCAGCAGGTCGCACCAGAGCATGACCCGGCGCCGCGCGAACCGGTCGGCGAGCCCGGCCAGCAGTGGTCCGCCGACGATCGAGGGCAGGTAGGTGAGGGCGTAGACGGCCGCGGTGGCGAGCGGTGAGTTGGTGCGCTGGTAGACGAGCACGGCCAGTGCGACCTGGGCGAGTTGGTCGCCCAGGAGGGAGAAGCCCTGGGCGTACCAGAGCGCTCTGAACTCACCGACCGCGATGACCTCGCGATAGGTCGCTTGTCGCTCGGCGGCACGTCGATGCCGCCCCGAAGGCCTGGCCCCCATAGGACTCCGCTGCGCCTGACTCAGTGTATTCAGTATGTCACCTAAGGTGCCTGATCATCTGGTGCACCGCAACCGAAAGCATCCAACCGCTTGCAGCGGGTTACCATCCGAGTTCGTGCAACCGGTCATCGTCGATCCCGAAATGATGGGCTATTTCGTGCACAACGGTGACCCGTACTTCATGCACCACATCGTCTTCGGTATCGCAGATCTGATTGATCGTGTTGCGGTAGATCTCGATCCGGTCGGGCAGGACCGCTGAGTACCAGCCCCCGCGTTCGGTGAGAGGAATCCCCGTGTACAGACCGAGCAGGTTCGGCTCAGGCGGGTCGTCCACCACCACGACCACCACGTTGTCCATCATGCGGGTGAGCTCGGCCGGAATCGTGTCCAGCGCCTCGGACACGAGCTCCTCGAACTTCTCCCGCGCAACCTCGATCACACCCGCCATTCTGCCCTGTCAGTGAGGTATGCAAGAAGGCGTATGAAGTACCTCAGCACGAGATGGGCCAAGGCCGCCGCGGTGCTCTGTGTCGCGGCGATCGGTGCCTGGCTGGGCATCTTCCTCAGCGGTACGGTGAAAGCGGCGATCGGCCCCGTGGAGACCGGTATGTCGCTCCGCCCCGCGTGGAAGGGCGAGACCGTCGTCGACGCCAGTCCGCTCGGCACCCTGACCTTCCGCACCCATGACGCGCCCCTGCTGCTGCGCATCTCACTGGAGAACATCGACCAGGAGCAGGCCAGGACCCTCATCGAGGACCCTCGGCTGGCCGACCGCCTGCCCACCATCATCGAACGCGACCTGCGCGACGGGCTGGAGATGCTCGTGCTCCGCTCCCTGCTGTCCGCAGGGGCCGGCGCGCTCGTGGCGACCGTTCTGGTCTTCCGGCGGCCGAGAGTGGCCCTGGCGGGCCTTCTGGCCGCGTCCGTGGCCCTCGCGGGGACGGGAGGGCTCGCGGCCGTCACGTTCCGGCCGGACTCCGTTCTGGAGCCCCGCTACTCGGG
The DNA here is from genome assembly GCF_039525605.1 of Nonomuraea longicatena. Lineage (NCBI taxonomy): Bacteria > Bacillati > Actinomycetota > Actinomycetes > Streptosporangiales > Streptosporangiaceae > Nonomuraea > Nonomuraea longicatena. Next base: position 11,979 of record NZ_BAAAHQ010000037.1, read on the forward strand.
GCTCGTCGCCGCCGCGCCGTCGCTCGTCGGCAGCGCCGAGTCGATCGTCACCCGATTCGAGTCGTACCGCTCGCAACTCACCAAGCTCGTGACGAACGTCTCCAAGCTGTACGACACGGTGCAGACCCTGCCCGTCTTCGACGCCGACCCCGACACGATCCGCGTACTGCACGTCTCCGACATCCACCTCAACCCGATCGCCTGGAACGTCATCCGGTCGATGAAGGACCAGTTCAAGATCGACCTGGTGGTCGACACCGGTGACATCACCGACCACGGCTCCAAGCCGGAGAACAAGTTCGTGGAGGAGATCGGCAAGTTCGGCGTCCCGTACGTCTGGGTGCGCGGCAACCACGACTCCGACAGCACGCAGAAGGCGGTCGAGAAGCAGAAGAACGCCGTCGTCCTCGACGGCGGCGGCAAGGTCGTCAGCGGCCTGCGCGTCTACGGCGTCGGCGACCCCCGCTTCACCCCTGACAAAACCATCCCGGTCGACACGGACCTCGCGAAACTTGAGGAGTACGGCAAAGCGCGCGCCGCAGGCGCCGCCGGGCACGACCTCGTGGCCGTCCACGACCCGACGATCGCGCGTGGTTTCTCCGGCTCCGCCCCGATGATCCTCGCGGGGCACTCGCACGAGCGCTCCACCACCGTGCTGCCCACCGGGACCCGCCTCCTCGTCCAGGGTTCGACGGGCGGAGCCGGGCTGCGGGCCCTCGAACACGCCGAGCCGACGCCCGTCCAAGCTTCTGTCCTGTACTTCGACAAGACCACGAAACGGCTCCGGGCCTGGGACGACATCAGTGTCGGCGGCCTCGGGGAGCAGTCGGTGCACATCCAGCGTCACGTGGAGGAGAACCCTGGACGTATGATTTCCCCAGCGCCGACGAACGCCCCGTCTCCAGCGGGACCGGTCAAAGGCACGCCGACGCCGACCGCCGGATCGCCGCTTTGGCATGAGGGGCAATCGTCCCCTATGCTTCAGAGGTCTCCGACGGAAGACGTCAGGAACAGGATGTGAATCCTGAGCCCCCATCGTCTAGCGGCCTAGGACACCGCCCTTTCAAGGCGGCGGCACGGGTTCGAATCCCGTTGGGGGCACGGCTTAACAGGAAAACGGATGGTCGAAGGCCACCGAAGAACTGATAAGCTAAGCAAGGCCCGAGAGGGTAACGCAAAAAGCAAGGTCCTGTAGAGCAGTTTGGAGTGCTCGCCACCCTGTCAAGGTGGAGGTCGCGGGTTCAAGTCCCGTCAGGACCGCTCCGGGTCAGGTAGCTCAGTCGGTACGAGCGTCCGCCTGAAAAGCGGAAGGTCGGCGGTTCGACCCCGCCCCTGACCACCTCAATTGGCCAGCAGAAACGCCCCACAGTGATTGTCACTGCGGGGCGTTTGTTTTGTGTTGACGGACAGTACGCCGGAATCGCCCAGCTAAGAATCTGCGGCCACCGGGAAATCGCTGTCGCCCCTCCTGTATGACGGGACGGATCCGCTGTCTTCGTGACGACTGCGTCGGCATGGCCGACCATGCGCGTGATCTGCTCAATCGGCAGGTCGCGGATCGAATTGACTGGGGCTATTCGCGACATACGTCCCAGGCGGCCAGGACCGCAGCCTCCCGGGTCGGCGTGATGCCCACGTCGGCGGCGGCCTCATGATCGAGGTCGGCATCACCGGCGCAAAGCCACTCCCACGTGTCGCAGACCGTCTCGAACAAGGGCCGGCACCTCAACCCCGCCGCCCGAGCACGAGCCGTCTCCAACCGCCATGTCCCCGCATGGGGCCGCCACAACGGCAACTCCACCCACTCCCGCACACCGTGCCGGACCAGGAACTCGTCAGCCACCCACTCCAGCGCCGCGCTGCCACCCGTCACCCGTCGACACGCCTCCAGCAGATCACCGAATGTGGCCGACCCGATCGGCGCCGCCACATTGAACGAACCCCCCAGCCGCCGCTCCGCCACCTTCAGCGCGAACTCCGCCACATCCCGTACATCCACCGGCTGAATACCCCAACCCGGAACGCCGGGAGCCAGCACCCGACCGCCACCCGCGACCCGCCGCAACCACCACGGAACCCGTCCCGCGTACTCGCGCGGACCGATCATCACACTGGGCCGCAACACCGCCGACCGGCCCGGAAAGGCGGTCCCCACCGCCACCTCGCATCCCGCCTTCTCCCGCCCGTACCTGTCCGCGGCGTTCTCCCCCAAAGGCCGCCCTCCACCGGCACGCACCTCGGAGCCGTCGTCCAACGGGTCCGTCGGCCACCCCCGATACACATTCACCGTGGACACATATACGTAGAACTCCGCCACCCTCGACAACACCGACGCCGACGCCCGGACCACCCCCGGCACCATTCCACTCGTGTCCACCACCGCGTCCCACGGACCGCCTCTCACCAATCGCACCAGATCCGCCCACCGCCCCCGATCGCCCCGCACCGCCACCACCCCGGCCACGTCTCCACCCGACCGGCCACGATTGAACGTCGTCACCTCATGACCCCGCCCCACCGCCAGCTCGGCCAACGCCCGCCCGAGAAACCACGTCCCCCCGAGAATCAGCATTCGCATGAAGCCGATCCTCACGCACAAAGAATCACCCGCACACGAGATCCGGATAAGTCTTGCACCCAGCTCCCGGCGCCGAATATGACGTGTACGAAATGCACGACCAAATCGAGTCGGCCGACGCCGGATGACCCGGGGCCACGTGGTTCGGCGTCTGCGACGACAGCTCGACGGGCGCAGGACGGGACAGCATCCGGTCTATCAAGGGTTGTCCACGTCGGTGGCCCCGCCCGAGTGGCCGGCCGAAGCTCGGGGCGGGGCCGGACGGAGTGGCGTCAGTGGTTCACCGGCTGAGCGTTCTGCAGGGACGGGGACGTGAGGTGTTCGAAGATGCTGCCCGGATCCGGCGTCTTCTTGTGAGTGAGCTTGTGGATGAACGACTGGGCGAGAAGTTCGGCCAGGCGGTCCGCTGAATAGGGCTCCTGCATGGCCCGCTGAAGGCCGTGCGGCGGGTGGGCGCTGAGATTGACGGTCTGATCCCAGATCTCGGCGAAGCGCTCGTCGAGGTGATAAAGGCACTCGAACATCTCGTGGAAGAAGTAATACGAGACCTCGATGTCCCGGCGGTCCCAGTATTCCCGCAGCGCTTCGTGCATCATTGCGGTGATGTAATTGTCGGGCTGCGCGGCGAGGAACCAGTTCGAGATACGTGCCCCATCGTACCTGAAGGCGAAGAATCCCGACCGGGTGAGTTCCTGGAACTGGTCCGCGATGTTCTCGACGGTGAGACACGTCGCGTCCACCCAGATCCCCCCGTACTTTCGGAGCAGGGCCACGCGTGCGAAATCGGAGAAGTGCGCCCGCTGCTTGGGGGAGTGGGCGCGCACCGACGGGGGAATCCGTACGAGGCCACGAAGTGACTTTCTGTCCAGCTCCACGACGGCTGGGCCGCACATCTCCCGCAGCCGGGCCCGGCAGGCCTGGACGATCGGCGGGGCCTGTTCGAGGCCCTGCTCCCAGTAGACGAACACCTTGGGGTCCTCCGGCGCCCTGCCCTCGGCCGTGCCCGCACGTCGCCGGATTCCCTTCAGGTTGCCGCTGAGGAAACGAGCCATCGTGCGCCTGGTCATGAAGCGCTGCGGGCCGGCCTGAAGCAGGAGTTCGTCGATCTCCCACCGGTGCCGGTCGAGCCGGAGCGCCTCCGTGTAGGCCCGGCCCGCTCCGACGAAGTCCGCTCTGCCTTCGAGGTACTGGCCCAGTTCGTAGAGGGGCGTCGGGTCCGGGTGCGCCCGGGAGATCGTGAGGGAGAAGCTGGGCATGGGGTGCCTCCTGAGGCTGCAAAAGGCTCGATTGTCGGCCGACCATACCGACTCGCCCGACCGGTTTCGGGCCGACTTTTGCGGTTCTTTCAGAAGGCGCTGTGCTCTGATTTCCGACATCGGCTGATTCGGAGTGGCATGCCACTATAAAGGGCTCAGTCGATGTCAAGCACCGGTCATTCGGCGGTAACTTCGGGGCCATTCGCGCGGGCGGGCCATTTTCAAATGTGAACGACTTGGCTTCAATGCTCTGAACTGATCCCATGCAGGGAGTCCTGAATGTCGCCAATTCTTAGTGTTGTCGTCCCGTGCTATCGGGTCGAGATGTATCTGGCGGAATGCCTGGAATCGATCTCGCGGCAGACCCTCGCCGACATCGAGGTCGTCTGCGTCGACGACGGATCCCCGGACGGCAGCGCGGCCATCGCCGAGGCCATGGCGTCGCGAGACCCGCGTTTTCGGCTCGTGCGCCAGGACAACCAGGGGCTCGGCCCGGCCCGGAACACGGGTGCGGCTCTGGCCCGGGGCAGGTACCTCGCATTCGCCGACAGCGATGACGTCGTCCCGGCCGACGCGTACGGGCTGCTGGTCTCCACCCTGGAGAGGACGGGGTCCGACTTCGCCGCCGGCAACGTCGAATGCATGAACTCCACCGCGCGGTGGCAGTCCCCGATGCACGCGGAGACCTTCCGGCAGGACGTTCTCAAGACGCATGTGAGCAGGCAGCATGACCTGCTGCTCGACCGGACGGCTTGGAACAAGGTGTACCGGCGTAGCTTCCTCGACGGCACGGGCCTGTCGTTCCCGGCCGGGCTCTACGAGGACGCGCCCGTCACCGTGCCCGCGCACGTCCTGGCCACCTCCGTCGACGTACTCAAGCAGGTGGTCTATCTCTGGCGGCAGCGTGAGGGAGGGGAGCGGTCGATCACCCAGCAGCGCACCGTGCCCGGCAATCTTGAGGACAGGGTCCGTTCGGTGCGGACGACCCGCGACTTCCTGCGCGCCCACGGCGACGCGGAGGTCGGCCTGGCCTACGACGTGTACGCCTTGCAGAGCGACATCAGTGTCTACCTGCAGCAGTACGCCCAGAGCGGATCGGACTACCGGTCGCGGTTCCTGGCCGTTGTCGGGCCGCTGGTCCACGACATGGACCGGGAAGTCTTCCGGCGGTTGCCCTGGAACCAGAGCCTCGCCTTCGACCTGGTCCGGCGCGGCGACGGCGCGGCCCTTGCGGAACTGCTGCTGGAGTCCGTCACCGGCAGGCGGCAACGGCTGGTCAGAGGCTGGCGCGGGTGGCGGGTGCGTCATCCGTTGCTGCCCAGGGCCGGAGCGCCCGCCACACCCGCCGACCTGCGGTTGATAGCTCGCGTGGACGGCCTGACCTGGCACGACGAGAGGCTGCAGGTGTCGGGTTACGCCTACGCGCCCGGACTGGACCTGGCCGATCCCCGTGATGCGGAGCTCGAACTCGCGCTCGTCAACCGCCGGACCGAGGCGCAGATCCCGGTCCCGGTGCGACGTGTGCCGCGCACCGATGTCACGGCGGCCTCGTCTCATCTCACTGCGAACTACGACGCTTCCGGATTCACCGCCGAGATCGATCCGGGGATCCTGTCGCACAAGGGGTCGTGGCAGCTGCAGTTGAGCCTCCGCCGCCCGGGGCTCCGGATCGAGTCCCGGTGTGCCGCTGTCGGCGCGGCTCGCCGGTTCGCCGGAGTCAAGGTCCACAGCGCCTTGTGGATGGGGGTCAGCGGCGGTGATGACGTCCTCGTCCGGCTGCGGAAGATCAATGCGACGGCCGAGGTCCGGAATCTGGGTGCGGGCGAGCTCACCCTCGACGGACGGATCACCCGCAAGCGCACCCCGTCGGCCGCCGCTGTGGTCCTGCGCGCGAGGCGAGGCGGGCATGAACTGCGGGTGCCGGTCGAACCGGCGCCGCACGGGGAGCAACTGGCCTTCTCCGCGTCGATCCCGTCGCGGGCACTGGCGGAACCGGCGGTCACCGGCGGTTCGGACGTCTACTGGGAGGTCCTTCTCTCCGTGGACGACGGCGAGCCGGTCGCCCTGATGAACCCGGCGGCGTCCACGCACGACCGTGGCCTGGTCGGGGACCGGGAGATCGCCCAGGTCACGGGCCGGGACCTGCAGTTGGGGATCGTCGTGCGCGAACCCCGGGTCCTGGTCACGGAGGTCGAGTGGGCAGAGGACGGCACGCTCAGGGTTAAAGGGCTGAACAGGGTCGGCGCCGACCGGCCGGAGTGCCTCGTGCTGCGCCGGGTCGGCGGCGGTGGCAGTCATCGGGTGCCGCTGAGCTGGGACGGCCCGGCCTTCACCGCCGCGTTCCGGCCCGAGAGGCTTCCCGTCCACGGGTACGAGACGAGTCTGTCCACCGGACAGTGGGAGTTCGCGGTCACCTCGGAGAACGCACCTGTTCTGGTACGCCTGGACAAGTCGCGGCGGCTGCCGGACGAGCGGGTCGTGGGCGTGCACGAGTACGGCTTCAGATCCCGTGCCGACGGGGCCCTGGTGCTGTGGACCCGGCCGTCTCTCAGTCCCGACGACGGGGTCAGGGGCCGGGACACACTCAGGAACACGGTTTATCCCGCCATGCTCCGTCGGCCGGTGAGCGACCTGCTGGTCTTCGACGTATGGCGCGGCCGTCAGTACTCCGACAGCCCGCGAGCCGTTTTCGAGGAGCTCCGGCGTCGTGGCGACCGGAGAGAATGCGTCTGGGTGTCGGCGGACGGACAGGTCAACCCGCCCGGCGACGCGCGGGTGGTGCGGAAGAACAGCCGAGAGCATTTCGAGGCGATGGCCGGGGCGAGTCACATCTTCTGCAACGACAACGCGCCGGACTGGTTCGTGAAACGAGCCGACCAGACCTATGTGCAGACCTGGCACGGGACGCCGCTCAAACGCATCGGTTTCGACCTGCCGGTCGTTCACTTCGACAACGGCACCGACTACCTGCGCCGCTTCGGGCAGGACGTGGCCAAATGGGATCTGCTGCTGTCGCCGAACTCCTTCAGCAGCCCGATCTTCTCCAGGGCCTTCGCCTATTCCGGCGAGATCCTGGAATGCGGGTACCCGCGCAACGACCTGCTTCACCGGGCCGAGGGCGTGTCGCGGGCCGCGCGGGTCCGGGACGCGCTGGGCATCCCTTCGGGTCAGCGGGTGGTTTTGTACGCGCCGACCTGGCGGGACGACCACCCGGCGGGAGGGCTGGAACTCGGTCTCGACCTCGACACGATGCGCCGGGCGCTGGGCGATGAACACACCCTCCTCGTCAGGGGCCACATTCACACCGGAGGGCCGGTGGAACCGTCGCGTCGCGTCCTCGACGTCACGCGGTACCCGGACATCACCGAACTCCTGCTGATCGCCGATGTGCTGATCACCGACTACAGCTCGGTGATGTTCGACTACGCCGGGACGGGCCGTCCCATTCTCTTCTTCACTTACGATCTCGAACACTATCGGGACGTCCTGCGCGGGTTCTATTTCGATTTCGAGGCCGAGGCGCCGGGACCGCTGCTGCGCACGACCGACGAGATCGTCGACGCCCTTCGCCAGGTGGACGAGGTGGCCGGCAAGTACGCGGCGCTCCACGACGCCTTCGCCGACAGGTTCTGCCACCTGGACGACGGGATGGCGGCCGCCCGTGTGGTGGATCACGTGCTGTGATTCAGACGGCGATAAGGAGGGCGGCGTTCAGGCGGGTTCCCACTGGAACCTCTGATCGCCGGTCGCGTCGCAGCCGTACTGCACCAGCGGGCTGTGACGGCGGGTCAGCAGGCACGGCCGGGGGCCGCGTGTGGTGGATTCGATGTAAAAGCCGGAACGCGCGCCGACGGTGGGCGCGAACCACTCGTTGAGCTGGGCGAGGCAGTCCCACTGGGTGATCCAGGCGCCGTCGGCGCGGCTGGCGGCGTGGACGTTCCAGCATTTGCCGTGAGCGGTCCTGATCATCGGCAGGCCGAGCGCGTCGGTGAAGGTGAAGTGCTGCCCCGCGCGGGCGGGGTCGCACGGCTCCTGCACGATCGCGGCCCCGTTGCCGCCCTGGACGGCCAGGCAGTGGCCGGAGGACATCGACCGGACCCGCACCGGGACGTCGCGCGGCGGCAGGCCGCCGCTGTAGTCGGCGCGGGCGGCCGGCGCGGACGCCAGTGCGGTGAGGATGACCAGGGCGGCCAGGGCGGGGATCCTCATGAACACCTCTCAGTCGCGGATCGTGATGATAAGCACACTGTGAGTGTTCTGGGAAGGCGAGGGAATCGCCGTCACCGCGACAGCATCGTTCAGACGGGGTCGCGCCAGCGGTCGTGGTGGACCGCCTCGGTCAGGGGACGACGGCGGCGCCAGCCGTGCCGTTCGAGGTCGGGGACGGTTTCCAGGTGGGTGACCGGGCCGACGCAGAGCCAGGCGACCGGCCGGACACCGGCGGGGATGCCGAGCAGGCCGGACACGAAGTCCTCGCGGTAGAAGGACACCCAGCCGACGCCGAGGCGCTCGGCGGTGGCGGCCAGCCAGAGGTTCTGGATGGCGAGGCAGACGGAGTAGAGGCCGGCGTCGGCGATGGCGTGACGGCCGAGGACACCGGGTCCGCCGCGCGCGGGGTCGTAGGTGACGACGATCGACAGGGTGGACTCCAGCACGCCGTCGATCTTGATGCGGGCGAAGCGGTCGGCGGCGTCGCCGGAGAGGGTGGCCGCGTACACGTCGCGCTCGTCCTGGACGTGCTGGTGGAAGGACTTCCTGGTGGTGTGGTCACGAACCAGGACGAAGTCCCACGGCTGGGAGAGCCCGACGCTGGGGGCGGCGTGCGCGGCGTCGAGAACCCGCTGCAGGACGTCGTCGTCGAGCGGTTCACCGGTGAACTGGCCGCGGACATCGCGGCGACGGTGGACAAGATCGTAGAACTGGCTGTTCATGGGCAGGCTCCCGCTGCGTCGTCGGACGCGAGGCCGGTCTTCGGACTCCCAGATCGACGCTGTCCCGCCCGCCTTCCCAGCCTGAGGCCAGTGGCTGCGCCGGAGGCGCGTGGGCGGCAACTCCCTGGTCACCGCGGCGGGCCCGTGCCGGATTCACACCGGCTTCCCGATTCTCCCCGAGCGGGGCACCTCGCTACAGTCGCCGCCGCGCACGCTATCACCCATCCATCCCTTACGGCAGAGCCCCCTTGACGCCTCCCTCGCAGCCCGGCCGACGGCCTCCAGGGCGCCACTCCTCTGACGCCTCCTCTCTGCGACGACGCATCCTTCACCGACCGAAGGGAGAAGGCCCGGACACCCAGGAGGTAAGGGGTGTCCGGGCCGGTGTACCCCGCAAGGCCCTCCCCCAGGGCCGAGCGGGGAGTCGTCGGGCGGGGCGGTCAGGAGGGGATGAGCGCCGGGGAGGCCGTCAGCCCGTCACGGCGGGCGGCGGGTGGGGGCGGCTGGGCCGTGATGAGGAAGATCTCACTTCACCTCGTACGCGCGGATGAGTTCCTGGCGCAGGGTGGCGGTGGCGGTCGCGGCGGTGACGCGCAGAGAGACCACCCCAGAACGGGGCAGAACCGTCTCGTAACGGCCGTCCTCGCCGCGCAGGCGGTTCACCCGCTGCCACGTCGAGCCGTCGTCGTACGACACCTCCAGACCCACCGACGCGATCCGCTCCGCCGCGTCCACCCGCAACCCGAGCGTCCGCGACCGGGCGACCCCGTCCATCCCCGTCGGCGCGTCGAACCGCGCCGACACCATCGGCACCTCGGCCCGCCCCTTCTCCGTCGAGAACGTCCACTCGCTCTTCGAGCGCGTCGACCAGCGTGCCCACGCGGCCTGGTTGGCCACGTCCCACTCGATCCGGTACGCGGTCCGCTCGGCGGGCACGCTCATCCGCCCCTGCGGCGGGCCGGAGGTCCGCGCGACCAGCTTGTCGCCCTGGTACATCCGCCAGTCGGAGCGCATCCAGTGCGGCGTCCCCACGTTGCCGCCGGCGTCGAGCGCCGCGCTCATGTCGAAGGACAGCAGGTCCTCGGCCGCGTCGCGCCGCACCGGCCTCGCGTGGCCGGGCTGCAACGGCTGCTTGAAGAACGAGCGGCCGACCCGCTGCCCCGGCCGGTACTCGGTGTCGGCAGGCTCGGCCATCGCCAGCTGGGGGTCTTCGCGGGGAGGGCCGGGGGCGTACGACATCTCCGGCGTCACGAACGAGGCGTTCCACCGGATTCCCGGCGCGGCGGTGACGTAGTCGACGCGGGTGCGCGGCGCGGCCCGCACCGGGAGCTGGGCGTCGAAGGAGACCCGCTCCCACGGCTGCCAGCCGGTGCGGTTCTCGGTCAGCGGAGTGCCGCCGAGCTGCGAGTGGATCGCGGTCTCGATCCGGGCCAGTGACCGGCTGCGCACGGTGTAGTGCGGCTTGCGCCGGATCCGGTCCTCCTCGCTGAGGTACAGGTCGTAGACGTACGGGCTGGCGGACACGCCCTCGACCCGCACGTGCACGCTCTCGCGGCCGAGCCGCCGCAGCAGTTCGCCGCCCTGGCGCTCGCTCAGCCGGACGGTGGGCACCTTGAGCAGCCCGCCGTACTCGATGAGGCTGCCGTCACCGACGAAGGCGACCATCCTGGCGCCCTTCGCGGCGGCGGCGTTGGCCTGCGCCGCGACGGTCTTGGCATCGGCCAGTGGCAGCACCGCGAGGTTGCCCCGCAGGTCGCCGCCCTTGCCGGCGTCCACTGCGCGCAGCCGGGCCCGGCCGTCGAAGCGCGGGTACTCGGCGGCGCGGGTGCTGAAGAACATCGGGTCGACGTACTCGGGGTCGAGGTCGAGGCCGCGGGCGCTCATCGCGATCTCGGGGGCCTCCAGCCGCCAGCGGGTGGCGACGGACAGCTTGCCGGTCTTGACGGAGTCGGTGGGCTCCAGGTAGAAGCGCTCCTCGCCGTTGCCGAGCGGCAGCCATATCTCGTTCACCTGGTTGCCGTTGGCCGCAGTGCGGGTCCAGGCGAGCTTGATGGCGCCGCCGTTGTTGGCCCGGGTCTCGTGGTCGGGGGTGTCGATCACGATCTCGTTCGCCTTGCGGGCGTCGAGGACCACCCTCAGGTCGCCCTCCACGTTCACCTCGGGGTCGCCGGTGAAGCTGCGGTTGAGGATGTCGCCCCGGCCGCCGTAGGAGAGGCTGTCGGCGTCCGGCCGCATGGTGTGGACGACGCCGGTCACCGAATACGTCCCGTGCGGCACGCTCAGGCACACCTCACCGGGTTCGGCGGGTTCGCAGTACTTCGGAGCGTCGTTCGACATCTCGCGGCCCTCGACGGTGCCGGTCTCAACGTTCACGACCGACGGGTACGCCTGCGAAGGGCGGCCGTCCCTGCCGACGCCGATGATCCGGAGGGTGGCCCACTTCGAATCGACGGCCCCGGTCAGCAGCGTGACCGGCCCGGAGTCGGCGCGGAGCTCGCCCCGGAAGGGGCCGGGCTCGGCCGATTCGTAGGTGACCTTGGCGCCCGCCTTGCCACCGGGCGGGACGGTCAGCGTCTGCGGGGTGACGGCGAAGCCGGAGGCCGACAGCGCGAGGGTGACCGGCTCCTGGCCCAGGTTGCGGTAGGTGACCTCGCGGGTGGCCGGTTGGCCGGGCTGGATCCGGCCGAAGTCGAGCGCGCCCGCGTCGGCGACGACCTTGGCGGCCAGCGCCGCAGGGACGTCCACCCGGCCGGTGCCGCGCTTGTCCATCGGGGTGTCCTGCATGCTCTTGGCATTGCCCATGAGCAGGGACTTCAGCTCCTGCCCTGTGATGCCGGGCCGGGCCTGGCGCAGCAGGGCGGCGGCGCCGGCGACGTGCGGCGTGGCCATCGAGGTCCCGCTCAGCCGGGCGTAGACCCCGTCCACGATCGTGCCGGGCGTGGTGCCCTCCGCACGGGCGGCGACGATGCCGACGCCGGGGGCGGTCAGTTCCGGCTTGACCGCGCGGTAGGTGCCCGCCGGGCCGTACGAGGAGAAGTCGGCGAGCTTGTCGGCGGAGTCCACGGCGCCGACCGTCAGCGCACTCGCGGCGTCGCCGGGGGAGTACACGCAGGTCCCGCAGCCGTCGTTGCCCGCCGCGATCACGAAGAGTGCCCCGGTGGACCTGGTCAGCTCGTCCACGGCCTCGGACATCGGGCCGAACGAGTTGCCACCGCCGAGACTCATGTTGACGATGTCCGCGTCCTTCTCCTTGGCCGCCCACTCCATGCCCTGGATGATCCAGGAGGTGAGGCCCTGGCCGTCGCCGTTGAGGACGCGGCCGTTCAGCAGGTTCACGCCGGGGGCCACGCCCTTGCGGGCGGAGGCGGTGCCCGCGATGGTCCCGGCGACGTGGGTGCCGTGGCCGTTGAGGTCGGCGGTGGTGCCGTCCTCGGTGAAGTCCTGGGCGGCGGCCACCCTCCCGGTCAGGTCGGGGTGGCCGGCGTCGATGCCGGTGTCGAGGACGGCGACCGTGGTGCCCTTGCCGTCGAACCCGGCCGCCCACGCCTGCGGGGCGCCGATCTGCGGGACGCTGTGCTCCAGCACCGACTTGACGCGGCGGTCGAGCCAGATCTTGGCGGCGGAGTCCAGCACGGAGGTACGCGCGCCGACGGCGGCGGCCTGGCGCAGGTCCAGCCGTACGGCGCCGCCGCCGATGCTCTCAAGGGGGGTGACCTGCTGGAAGGGGGCGGCCATGGGGCCGGTGCCGTACTCCACGATGAGGGGGAGCCGGTCGGTGACGCCCTCGGCCTTGAGCGTGGTCACGTCGAACAGGGCGGGGTCGAGCCGCCCCGGAATCAGGTGTGCGACGTCGGCCGGTACGACCGTGAGCCGGCCGTCGTGCTCGCGGATGCGGAAGCCGGAGGGCGGGTTGTCCGGGCGCGGGGTCACGCTGGCCCGGCTGCGTCCGTCGGCGGTGGTCACGACGTGCACGCGGTCGCCGGTGATGAGCGTGACGTCGTAGGCACGCTCGTCGGACTCGGGGGCGGGGGTCTCCGCCGTCGCCGCCGCGCCGGGATCGACCGCCGATAAGGCGGTGAGGGCAGCGCCCGCGGCCACCGCCGTCCATCGTTGCCATCTGCGCATCGGACACCTCCGGAGGTACATAGGGGGTGTCCTAATTACTAGCGACCTGGGAAGAAGCGGTCTACAAATGACCAATGGCGGGATTACGACATGTCAGGAATTCGCCGGGCGGACGTTCTATGGTGGGGCGATGACGCAACGGCGGTTGCTGGAGGGCCTCGGCGTCTCCGGCGCCGAGGAGGGTGCCTACCGGGCGCTGCTCCGGCATGGCCCGGCCACCCTCGCCGAGCTGGCGGTGGACACGGGCGGGTCGGCCGCCGCCATCCGTCGCATGCTACCCAGACTTGAGGACCTCGGGCTGATCTCCCGCCTCGCGGGCCGCCCGCTGCGCGTGATCGCCACCCCGCCGAACGTGGCCATCGACGTCCTCGCCGCCCGCCGCCAGGAGGAGATCACCCACAGCCGGGCGGCCGCCGCCGCGTTGCTCGCCGAGAGCGCCGGGCGCGGCACCGGGCCCGGCCCCGAGGAGGTGCTGGAGGTCGTCAACGGCAGCGACGCCGTCGCCCGCCGCTACCTCCAGCTGGAGCGCAACGCCGAGCACGAGATGATGGTGCTCGTGCACCCGCCGTACGCGGTGGACGTCAGCGACGACGGTGAGAACCTCCTGCGCGCCGCCCGCCACCGCGCCCCCACGCGCGGCATCTACGGCCCACTCGCCTTCGAGGTGCCCGGCATGCTGGAGCACACCAGACGGTCGGTCGCGGACGGCGAGCAGGCCAGGCTCGGGCAGGTGCCGGTCAAACTCGCCATCGCCGACGGCAGGACGGCGATGTTGCCGCTGGTCTCGGAGTCCGGCCGGGCCGTGGAGAGCGCCCTGGTCGTCCACCCGTCGGCGCTGCTCGACGCGCTCGTCGGCCTGTTCGAGGTGCTCTGGCAGGCGGCCGTGCCGCTGCGCCTGTCCGAGGACGGCGGCATCGGCGGCGCCGCCTGGCTGCAGCAGCCCGACCGTGAGGTCCTCGCCCTGCTCACGGCCGGGCTCAAGGACGAGGCCATCGCCCGCCAGCTCGGCCTCAGCTCCCGCACGGTCCAGCGGCGCGTGCAGGCCATCCTCGAACGGCTCGGCGCCGGAACCCGCTTCCAGGCGGGCTACCTGGCATCTCGTGATGATTTGCTAGGTTGACCCGGAAATGACCAGCGACATCATCACCCGCCTGCGAACCGCCGGATGCGTGTTCGCCGAGGAGGAGGTCGAGATCATCCTCGGCTCCGCCGCCACCTCCGACGACCTCGACGCGATGGTCGCCCGCCGCGCCGCGGGCCACCCCCTGGAGCAGGTCGTCGGCTGGGCCGAGTTCCACGGCCTGCGCATCCTCGTCGACCCCGGGGTGTTCGTGCCGCGCCGCCGTACCGAGTTCCTGGTACGGCAGGCGCTCGCCCACGCCGGGCCGTCCCGGATCGTCGTGGACCTGTGCTGCGGCACCGGCGCGCTCGGCGCCGCGATCCGCGCCGGGCTCGGCGGCGCCGACGTTGAACTGTACGCAGCCGACGTGCACCCGGCCGCCGTCCGGTGCGCCCGCCGCAACCTGCCCGGCGCGCAGGTGTTCGAGGGCGACCTGTTCGACCCGCTGCCCGCCGTGCTCAAGGGCCGCGTCGGGATCCTCGCCGCCAACGTCCCCTACGTCCCGACCGGCGAGATGCCCCTGCTGCCGACGGAGGCCCGCGACCACGAACCGCACGTGACACTCGACGGCGGCGCCGACGGGCTCGACGTGCTGCGCCGGGTCGCCGAGCAGGCCGCCACGTGGCTGGCGCCCGGCGGGATCCTGCTGTTCGAGACCACGGAACGGCAGGCGGCGCCGGCCGTCCAGGCGGTGGAGGACGGCGGGCTCGCGGCGCGGGTGCTGTCGGACGAGGAGTGGGGCGCCACGGTCGTCATGGGCGAGGCAGCCGCAGCGTGACCCTCAGCCCGCCCTCCGGGCGCGGCGCCGCCGAGACGCTGCCGCCGTGGGCGTCGGCGATGGCCCGCACGATCGACAGGCCGAGACCGGAGCCGCGCGCCGAGTGCACCCGGTCGCCGTGCCGCCGGAACGGCTCGAACAGGTCGTCCACCTCGTACGGTGACACCATCGGCCCCGTGTTCTCGACGGTGAGGACCGCCTCCCCGCCGTACTCCTCGTGCGCCCTGATCCACACCCGGCCGTCGCGCACGTTGTACTTGATCGCGTTCTCCACCAGGTTGAACACGCAGCGCTCCAGGAAGAGCGGGTCGCCCTGGACCACGACCGGCAGCAACTCCTGCTCGATCCGGATCCCGCGCTTCGGCGGCGGCGTCAGATCCAGCACCGTGGCGACGATCCCGTCCAACTGCACGGACTTGCGGTCGGCCATCTCCTGCTCGGACTGGGCCAGCAACAGCAGCCCCTCGATCAGCCGCTCGTAGCGGGCGTTGGTGCCGAGCAGCGCCTTGGCCAGCGCCTTCAGGTCCTCGGAGGCGGTCGGATCCTCCAGCGACACCTCCAGCACCGTCCTGTTGATGGCCAGCGGCGTGCGCAGTTCGTGCGAGGCGTTGGCGATGAAGCGGCGCTGCGCGTCGAAGACCCGGTGCAGCCGGTCCAGCATGCCGTCGAAGGTGTCGGCCAGCCGCTTGACCTCGTCCTGCGGGCCGGTCAGCCCGATACGCTCGTGCAGCGTGCTCTCCGACAGCCGTCGCGCGGTCTCGGTCATCCGGTCGAGCGGCCGCAGCGACCGGTCGGCCACGAGGTAGCCGACGACGATCGCCAGCACGCCGAGCAGCACCAGCACCACCAGCGAGTAGCGCAGGATCTCATCCAGCGCCTCGTCGGCGCGGGCGGCCACGTCCGACTGGAGATCCTGGATCATCAGGTCGGTGGGGGGCGGCTCGTTCGGGCCGGCGCTCTTGTACTTGATGCTCAGGCGGGAGTTCAGCGCCCGCGCGGTCAGCAGGTAGGTGATCCACAGCAGCGCGCTTCCAGCCAGGAAGAACATGCCCCCGTACCAGATGGTGAAGCGCAGGCGCAGGCCGGAACGGGGCCGCTTCACAGCCGGTACCCCTTGCCCGGGACGTTCTGGATGAGCGGCGGGCCGCCGAGCTTCCTGCGCAGCGCGGTCAGCGTCACCCGCAGCACGCCCGTGTCCGCGCCCGCGTACTCGTCCCACACGTTCCTGCGCAGCTCCGACGACGGCACCAGGGCGCCGTCCGCCGCCAGGAGTTCGCGCAGCACGTCGAACTCCTTGCGGCTCAGGGCGACGGGCCTGCCGTCCCTGGTGACCGTACGGCGGGCCGGGTCGAGCCGCACACCCGCGCGCTCCAGCACCGGCGCGGTGACCCGCGCGGTGCGGCGGCCGAGCGTGCGCACCCGGGCCACGAGCTCGGCGAACGCGAACGGCTTGGTCAGGTAGTCGTCGGCGCCGAGCCCGAGCCCGTCCACCCGGTCGCGCAACTGCGCCGCGGCGGTGAGCATGAGGACCCGGCTCCTGTCCATCAGCTCACGGCAGACATCGTCGCCGTGCACCTCGGGCAGGTCCCGGTCGAGCACGATCACCGAATAGTCCACGTACGAGGCCAGGTCGAGGGCCTCGCGCCCGTCATAGGCCACGTCCACGGCCATCGCGTTGAGCCGCAGCCCGCGCGCGATGGCATCGGCCATCTGTTCCTCGTCCTCGACGACCAGCACTCGCATGGCGACAGACTCCCTGATGAGGTGTTAGAGCTGGGTAAGTGATCGCGTTTATCCGGCTTTAGCACCGCCTCCGATGTAGTCCGTGCCATGAAACTCCGCACCTTCGCGGCCGTGGCCGCCATGACCGCTTCTCTCGCCGCCTGCGGCTCTGCCGCCGAGTCCGGCGGCACCACCTCCGCCTCGGCCCCCGCTGCCGCCGCCGGCAGCGGGTCGGCGCAGGACGCCCAGCTGAAGTTCGCCCAGTGCATGCGGGAGAACGGTATCGACATGCCGGATCCGCAGGAGGGCCGCATGCAGATCAAGGTCCCCGAGGGGACGGACAAGGCCAAGGTGGACGAGGCGCACAAGAAGTGCGACAAGTTCCTCAAGGAGGCCGCCGGCGAGCGGGCCGGCGGCATGGACCCCGAGCGGCGCGACAAGATGGTGAAGTTCGCCCAGTGCCTGCGCGAGAACGGCGTCGACGTGCCCGACCCCGGCGAGCGCGGCATCATGATCTCCAGCAAGCCCGGTGACGAGGACAAGGTCAAGAAGGCCCAGGACGCCTGCAAGCACCTGGCGCCCGGCGGTCCTGGGCAGCCCTCGTGAAGAAGATCCTCGCCGGCGTCGCCCTCGTCGGCGGCGCCGCCCTGGCGTGGACGATCCCGAACGCGCTGTCGGGCGGCGAACCCGCCGCCCAGGCCCCGGTACGTCCGGCCGCCCTCGCCACCGCCGAGATCACCAGGCAGGACCTGGTCGACACCAAGACCGTGGACGGCACCCTCACCTACGACGACCGGCGCGAACTCGGCGTCCAGGCCCAGGGCACGGTGACCTGGATACCCCAGGACGGCAGAGTCGTCCGGCGCGGCCGCTCCCTCCTCCAGGTGGACCGCAAGCCGGTCACGCTCATGTACGGCAGCCTGCCCCTCTACCGCACCCTCGAACAGGGCGTGGAAGGGCCGGACGTGAAACAGCTCGAACGCAACCTGAAAGCCCTCGGCTACGACGTCACCGTGGACGAGGATTACACCTACGCGACCTACCTCGCGGTCCTCGAATGGCAGGAGGACCGCGGCCTCGACGAGACCGGCAAGGTCGACGCGAGCCAGGTCGTCTTCCAGCCCGGCGCGGTCCGCGTCGCGGGCGTCGCGACCGCCGTCGGCCGCAAGCTCGCGCCGGGCCGGGACGTCCTCACCGTCACCGGCACCTCCCGGGTCGTCCACGTCGACCTCGACGCCGACGACCAGCACCTGGCCCGCAAGGGCGCCAAGGTCACCGTCGAACTCCCCGGCGGCGAGCAGGCCAAGGGCCGCATCACCGACGTCGGCAGCGTCGCCGAGACCAGCGGCGGCCAGAACGACCAGACCACCACCGTGGACGTGGACATCACGCTCACCAAACGGCCCAAGACCCGGCTCGACCACGCCCCCGTGGACGTCGAGCTGGAGAGCGAGCGGGTCAAGAAGGTCCTCACCGTGCCCGTCGAGGCGCTGCTCGCCACCGCCGACGGCGGCTTCGGCGTGGAGGTCGTCGACGGTACGGCCAAGCGGGTCGTCCCCGTCGAGCTCGGCGCGTTCGGCGGGGGCCGCGTCGAGGTCAAGGGCACCGGACTGGAGGCCGGGCAGAAGGTCGGGGTGCCCGCCACATGAGCGTCATCGAGCTGCGCGAGGTGACCAAGCTGTACGGCCGTGACGTCCACGCCCTGCGCGGGGTCGACCTGGAGGTCGGCGAAGGCGAGCTGGTGGGGATCGTCGGGCCGTCCGGGTCCGGCAAGTCCACCCTGCTCAACCTGATCGGGACGCTCGACCGGCCGACCACGGGGACCGTACGGATCGCCGGGCACGACGTCTCAGGCATGAGCGACCGGCAGCTCTCGGCGCTGCGTGCCAGGTACCTGGGCTTCGTCTTCCAGCAGTTCCACCTGTCACCGGGCGTGAGCGCGCTGGACAACGTGGCCGACGGCCTGCTCTACACCGGCACCCCGCGCCGGGTGCGCCGGGAGAAGGCCGCCGCCGCGCTCGACCGCGTCGGGCTCGGCCACCGCCTCGGGCACCGGCCCAACCAGTTGTCCGGCGGGGG
>NZ_BAAAHQ010000037.1:30588-89548 GCF_039525605.1 Nonomuraea longicatena
ATCTTCGCCGACGAGCCGACCGGCAACCTCGACTCGGGCTCCGGTGCCGAGGTGCTGCGGATCCTCGCCGACCTGCACGCCTCCGGCACCACCATCGCGATCATCACCCACGACATGGAGGTGGCCGCCTGGTGCCCGCGCCAGATCAAGGTGCGCGACGGGGTGGTGTCGTGAAGCCCGCCCCGCTCAGCCTCATCGACGTGTTCCGCGTCGGCGCCGCAGGACTGCGCACCCGGCCCACCCGGGTGGTGCTGTCGGCGCTCGGCATCGCGATCGGCATCGCCACCATGGTCGCGGTGGTCGGCATCTCGTCCTCATCCCGTGAGCAGCTGATGCGCCAGCTCGACAGCCTCGGCACCAACCTGCTCACGGTCTCGGCCGGACGCACCCTGTTCGGGGAGGAGGCCAAGCTGCCCCTGGAGTCGGTCAGCATGGTCGAGCGGATGCCGCAGGTGCGCAAGGCGGGGGCGACCGGGCTGGTCGAGGCGACCGTACGGCGTACCGGGAACATTCCGGAGGCCGTCACCGGCGGGTTGTCCGTCCAGGCCGCCACCCCCTCGCTGCTCGCCACACTGGAGGGCAGCGTGTCCTCCGGTACCTGGCTGAACGCCGCCACGGCCGAGCAGCCCGCCGTCGTCCTCGGCGCCAAGGCCGCGGAGCGGCTCGGCATCGACAGGACCGGCGTGCGGGTGTGGATCGGCGGGCGCTGGTTCAGCGTCATCGGCATCCTCGGGCCGATGCCGCTGGCGCCCGAGGTCGAGCGCTCCGCGCTGGTCGGCTTCCCGTCCGCCGAACGTCACCTGGACTTCGACGGGCACCCGACCACGATCTACGAGCGGTCCGACGACGCCACCGTCGTCGCCGTCCGGGCGGCCCTGCCCCGTACGGTCAACCCGGAGAACCCCAGCGAGGTCGAGGTCAGCAGGCCGTCGGACGCGCTGGAGGCCAAGGCGGCGGCGGCCGACGCGTTCACGAACCTGCTGCTGAGCCTCGGCGCGGTCGCGCTGCTCGTCGGCGGGGTGGGTGTCGCGAACACGATGGTGATCTCGGTGCTCGAACGGCGCAAGGAGGTCGGGCTGCGGCGTTCGCTCGGCGCCACCAGGGGGCAGATCAGGGTGCAGTTCCTGGCCGAGTCGCTGCTGCTGTCGGGGCTCGGGGGGACGACCGGCGCGGTGCTCGGGGCCGTGGCCACGATCGTGTACGCGACCACCCAGGAGTGGACCGCCGTGGTGCCGCTCTGGTCGCTCGGCGGTGCCGTGGGGGCGACCCTGCTGATCGGCACGATCGCCGGAATCTACCCGGCGATGCGCGCCGCCCGCCTGTCGCCGACCGTCGCCCTCACCGGGTGAGCGTCTTGAGGGCCGTACAGCTTCCGTTCTGTACGGCCTCAGGCCGTGCGGCCGATCGCCTCGGTGATCGACTTGAGGCCGTGGCGGCGGACCCGGCGCGACAACTGCCGGTGGATGCGCGACGCCCAGAACGGGCCGTTGTAGATCCACCCGGTGTACCCCTGCACCAGGGTCGCACCCGCCAGCAGCCGCTCCCACACGTCGTCGACGTCCTCGACCCCGCCCACGGACACCAGCGTGATCCGGTCGCCCACCCGAGCGCGCAGCCGTCGTAGCACTGCCAGCGAGCGCGACTTGAGCGGCCGCCCGGACAAGCCGCCGGTCTCGCCCCGGTGGTCGATCGTGGTGTTGGTGGCGATGATGCCGTCGAGCCCCAGCTCAAGCGCGAGATCGGCGACCGCGTCGATGTCGTCGTCGGCGAGGTCCGGCGCGATCTTCACCAGCAGGGGAGTACGCCGAGGGGTGCCGTCCGCGACCTCCTTGACGGCCGCGAGCAACGGCCGCAGCAGATCGACGGCCTGAAGGTTGCGCAACCCGGGCGTGTTGGGCGAGCTGACGTTGACCACCAGGTAGTCGGCCAGCGGCGCGAGCTGCGCCGCGCTCGCCACGTAGTCGGCGGCGGCCTGCGCCTCCGGCACCACCTTCGTCTTGCCGATGTTGACCCCGACCACCACGGGCACCCCCCGCGTACGGCGCAGCCGCCGCGCCGCAGCGGCGGCCCCGTGGTTGTTGAACCCCATCCGGTTGACCAGCGCCCGCTCCCCGCTCAGCCGAAACAGGCGCGGCCGGGGGTTGCCCGGCTGGGCGTGCGCGGTGATGGTGCCGACCTCGACGTGCCCGAACCCGAGCGCCGCGACGGCCTCGGCACAGGCGGCGTCCTTGTCGAACCCGGCCGCGAGCCCGAACGGCCCCGGGAAGTGGACGCCGAACGCGCTGATCCGCAGCGCCGGATCGGTGGGCGCGAGCCACCGGAACAGCAGCCGCCGTACGAACGGCAGCACGGAGAGCACGGCCAGCGCGCGGACGGTCGCGTGGTGCACGGTCTCGGCGTCGAAGCGCCGCAGGACCTGCGTGAAGAGGAGACGGTACATCAGGGATCAGGCTACCAATCCGGCCTCGTAGGCGATGATCGCGGCCTGCACCCGGTTGCGGACGCCGAGCCGCGTGAGGATCGTGCTCACGTACGCCTTGACCGTACCCTCGACGATGAACAGCCGCCCGGCGATCTCGGCGTTCGACATCCCCGCGCCGACCAGCGCCAGCACCTCCCGCTCGCGCTCGGTGAGGACGGCGACGCGCTCCTTGGCGGCGCTGCCGCGCGACAGCCGCCCGCGCGACAGCGTGGTGATGACCCGGTGGGCGACCTTCGGCGACAGATAGGCGGCCCCGCCCGCGACGGCGTGCACCCCGGCGATCAGCTCGCGCGGGTCGCCGGACTTCAGCAGGAAGCCGCTGGCGCCCACGTCGAGCGCTGAGGCGATGTACTCGTCCTCGCCGAACGTGGTGAGCATCACCACGGCCACCCCCGGCGCCGCCCGCCTGATCTCGGCGGCGGCGGCCAGCCCGTCGAGCTTCGGCATGCGGATGTCGAGCAGCGCGACGTCCGGGTGGTGGCTGATGGCCAGATCGACGGCCTCGCGTCCGTCGGACGCCTCGGCGACCACGTCGAAGCCGGGGTCGGAGCCGAGGATGGCCTTGACCCCCGCCCTGATCATGATCTCGTCGTCGGCGAGGAGAATGCGAATCACCCCTCCATAGTGGCCTTCCAGTGGAGGAGCTGGCACAGCCCCACCAGGGCGGGCGGTATCGTCCGACGCATGAGCACTCACTATGACGTCGTCGTTCTCGGTGCGGGTCCTGGGGGATACACCGCCGCCGTCCGCGCTGCCCAGCTTGGCCTCAAGGTCGCCGTGGTCGAGGAGAAGTACTGGGGCGGCGTCTGCCTGAACGTGGGCTGCATCCCCTCCAAGGCGCTGCTGCGCAACGCCGAACTGGCCCACATCTTCACCAAGGAGGCCAAGACCTTCGGCATCAGCGGTGAGGTCACCTTCGACTACGGCGCCGCCTTCCAGCGCAGCCGCAAGGTGGCCGACGGCCGCGTCAAGGGCGTGCACTACCTGATGAAGAAGAACGCGATCACGGAGTACGACGGCCGTGGCACGTTCCTCGACGCCAACACCCTCCAGGTGAACGGCGAGACCATCACCTTCTCGCACTGCATCATCGCCACGGGCACCACGACCCGGCTGATCCCCGGCACTCAGTTGTCGGAGCGCGTGGTCACCTACGAGGAGCAGATCCTCACCGAGGAACTGCCCAGCAGCATCATCATCGCGGGCGCGGGCGCCATCGGCGTCGAGTTCGCGTACGTGCTGCACAACTACGGCGTCAAGGTGACGATCGTCGAGTTCCTCGACCGCATGGTGCCGCTGGAGGACGAGGAGGTCTCGGCGGAACTGGCCAAGCGCTACAAGCGGCTCGGCATCGAGGTGCACACCGCGACGAAGGTCGAGAGCATCCAGGACACCGGCCAGAGCGTCCGGGTGACGGTCTCCAAGGACGGCGCCCAGCACGTGCTGGAGGCCGACAAGGTGCTCCAGGCGATCGGCTTCCAGCCGCGCGTCGAGGGCTACGGCCTGGACCGGACCGGGGTGGCGCTGACCGAGCGCGGCGCCATCGCCGTCGACGGCAGGGGCCGCACGAACGTGCCGCACATCTTCGCTATCGGCGACGTGACGGCCAAGCTGATGCTGGCCCACGCGGCCGAGGCGATGGGCACCGTCGCCGCCGAGACGATCGGCGGGGCGGAGACGATGGAGATCGACTTCGTCATGGTCCCGAGGGCGACGTACTGCCAGCCGCAGATCGCCAGCTTCGGCTACACCGAGACGCAGGCCCGCGACCTGGGCTACGACGTGAAGGTGCAGAAGTTCCCCTTCACCGCCAACGGCAAGGCGCACGGCCTCGGCGACGCCAACGGCTTCGTCAAGATCATCGCCGACGACACGCACGGCGAGATCCTGGGCGCCCACCTGATCGGCCCCGAGGTCACCGAACTCCTGCCCGAGCTGACGCTGGCCCAGCAGTGGGACCTCACGGTCCACGAGGTGGGCCGCAACATCCACGCCCACCCGACCCTCGGCGAAGCCGTGAAGGAAGCCGTCCACGGCCTCGCCGGCCACATGATCAACATGTGAGACTTCCCGCGCGTCCGAGCCCCTGGGGTCACCGCGACCTCGGGGGCTTCGTGTGCTCTTGGCGCGGAGGGTGTCGCACTCTCGGTGCGGGGGAGACGCGTACGCGGACCGGTGGTGTGGGTTTCGCCGGTGATGGAGAACACACGCTGCCCTCCCCGCGTTGCGATGCCGTCCCCTCCGGAAGGGGGGGTATGCCATGACGCTAGGAAGGGCGCGCGACGGATTCAAGGACTTTGCTGCGCTTTGCTCATGACGAGGGCTCGTTCGTCAGTCGTGCCACTTCCAGTGCGATCAGGTCGCTCGCGTCACGACCATGGACGGCGGAGCGTGCGAAGGAGTCGAACGCCTTCGCGTACAACGCGATCTCGTGAGGCTGGACCACCTTGAGCTCTGCGGAAAGCGTCTCCACGAGGACCATGCGCTCGTCGAACATCCAGAAACCGTGGAACGGCGTCACCTCGTACGGGGCACGGGCCGGGATGACGCCCAGCCGTAGCCGGGGCAGCGTCATCAGCGTCAGCAGCCGCTCCAACTGGCCGATCATGGTGGAACGGTCGTCGCTGTGCGTCTGGAGAGCCGCGTGGGCGAGCACCATGTGAAATCTGCGGTCGCCTCGGTAGAGGACCTTCTGTCTTTCGAGGCGGGCGGCGACGCCGCTTTCGAGGTCGTCGGGAATCCCGTAATAGGAGATGATCTTGCGGAGGATCATCCGGGCGTACTCCTCGGTCTGGAGCAGCCCGGGGATGACGGTCGGCTGGAAGACGCGCAGGAGGTAGGTTTCGTCCTCCCAAGCGACCTGGTTCTGCTGGCGGCGCCGGGTTCCGGATCTGAGCTGCCGTCGCCATTCCACATACTGCGTTTCCATGGTGCGGACCGCCGCGACGAGGTCGGGAACGTGCTGCTCGGCATGGGTGTGGAGACACCAGAGGCGGATGTCGGCCTCGCTCGGCGCCTGTTTGCCGTACTCGATCTTCGACACCTTGCTGGACTGCCAGCCCGCGAGGGCGGACAGGGCCACGCCGGTCAGGCCCGCGTCTCGCCGCAGGTCTCGTAGTCGCGCGCCCAACGCCTCGCGGGCCTGGTTCGGACTGCTCGCCAAAGCTGCTGCTCACGCTCCGTCGTGCAGTCTGGCGAACTCGTCACGGTCCACCGCGCCCCTCCACGCGATGTCCCGCCAGGCGCGATGCCGGGCCACCACGTCAGGGTCGGTGACCAGTTCCGCGCCCAGCAGGGAGTCGTCGTGGTCGAAGTGGAGGAAGGCGACCCGTGCCGAGTCGAACAGCCAGGAGTCGTGCTCCGGTAGTCCCAGTTCGACGGCCTGGTCGCGGCTCAGGTAGCGGATGTCCTCGCCCGCCGCCAGGTTCCCCTGGACGCTCCACAGCGCGTATCGCGAGTAATCCTTGAGCGGCACCGTGACGATGCGTACGCGCTGGAACACCTTTCCCTGCCCGGTCTTGTCCCGGACGGACTCCAGCCAGGGCCGTGTGTGCAGGTACCGTGTGTCGGGTTGTCCCCGCCGGAAGCTCTCGACAGCGGAGTGTTCGTCCGGCGAGTTGTATCGGTCGCGCGCTTCCTGTCGGTACGCGGATCCGGCGAAAGAGTCGAACAGGTCGAGGAACTCCCGACCCGAGATCAGCCTCGTCACCGGTTCTCCGTGAAGTACCTGAGCAGTTCTTTGGGAATCTCCACCACCGTCTCGTCGGGAGCCAGGTTCACCAGTCCGGCGAGCGCCTCCGGGTCTGAGACGATCTTGCCTTGCACGATGAACGTCCGACGGTCCGTGTCGTAGGCGGCGGGGCAGCCGCCACCGTCTGAAGTCGTGCCCAGGAACCTCACTTTCATGATTCTCCTCGGTTTGCTGGGTTTTCTCGACACCTGTGATGGTGAGAGGTGGCGAGGAAGTCGTCAAGCCCCAGGAGGCGGTCAGTACGTCAGGGCGATGCCCACGCTCACCAGGGAGACGAAGCAGGCGGCGGTGCGGAGGGTGTTGAAGGCGGTCCACCTCGGGGAGTAGCGGGCGAAGGGCAGGGTGCCCTGGTCCAGGGCGTTGTTCATGGGTACGTTGGCCACCACGGTCACCAGGAACGAGCCGACGAAGTTGACCCCGGCGGCGACGAAGTACCACGTGGCGGCGGGGCCGTCGGTGAGCAGGCCGGTGATCAGTGCGGCCACCGGCGCCCCCATGAAGGGCAGGAACAGCCACGGGTTGAGGATCTTCCGGTTGATGCTGCGCATCACGGCCTCGGCCTGCGCGGGCTCGACCGCGTTCAGGCCGGGCATCACGGACATGGAGAAGGCGTAGAAGAGCCCGGCGATGGCGCCGTGCAGTACCAGGGTGAGGAGCGCGAGAACCGTCATAGGCTCATCGTGGCCCACCTCCGGTGAGACGGTCCATGGCTCATACGCTGATCCGCATACGAGGGCGTCTATCTCAGCCGGGCTTCCATGCCGGTGATGAGCAGGTCGAGGCCGAACTCGAAGCGGGCGTCGCCGTCTCCGGCGGTCATCTCCTCGACGTACCCGGTCAGGTGGGGGAAGCGGTCGGCGGGCAGGGTGCGGTAGTAGTCCGCGATGCGGGTGGCGAACTCCTCCATGTACGCCCCGGGGTCGGTGACCCCGGCGGCCCGCATCCTGGCGAAGTGCTGCGAGCCCTCGAAGGCGTCGGCCGTGATGTACAGGGCCAGCCGGTCGACGGCGAACGACGCTTCCCTCGGGCTCATGCCCGCGCCGACCAGCAGCCCCATCATCCACTCGCCGACCCGTAGCGCGTTCGGCCCGGTGGGGACGTTGGCGACGGCGATCCTGGCCACGTCGCCGTACTGCGCCAGGATGCGCAGGGCCTCCATCGCGTAGCCGCGCAGTTGCCGCTGCCACTGGGCGGGGTCGGGTTCGGGCAGGTGGATCTCGCCGAGCACGCGGTCGAAGATGAGCTCCAGCAGCTCTTCCTTGTTGGACACGTGGGCGTAGAGGGACGCGGGGCCGGTGTCGAGGGCTTGGGCGACCCGTCGCATGCTCAGGGCCTCCGAGCCGTCCGTGACGAGGATCCGCAGCCCGGTTTCGACGATGACGTCCTGGCTGAGCTGGGTCTTGGCCCGCTTGCGCGCCGTGCGCCAGGGCGGGGTGGGCACCGTCATCGAGACTCCCTCCGGTCGGTCCGCGAACATCGTATTTGACACGAACAGTGTTCGACATTAGAACAGTGTTTGCGACGAACGCTGTTCGTTCTAAGAACGATGTTCCCTCAAGGAGCCCCCCATGACCACCACCGTCCCCGAAGAGACCGCGCATCCGTACCGCCGGCGCTGGGCCGCGCTCTTCGTCGTGCTCGCCGCCGAGGCCATGGATCTCCTCGCTGCTGACGCTGACGTTCGGGCTGTCGTTCCTGCTGCCGCGCTTCGCCAGGCACACGTCACACTGACCCCATGGGCGGGCATACGCTGGGTCACATGAGCACCACGTACACCGTCACGGGCATGACCTGCGGCCACTGCGTCGCCTCCGTCAAGGAGGAGGTCGGAGAGGTCCCGGGCGTCACGGACGTCGAGGTCGACCTCCCCACCGGCCGCGTCGAGATCGCCGGCGCCGCCGACGACGCGCTGATCCGCAAGGCGATCGAAGAAGCCGGCTACTCCGTAGCCTGACTCTCTGTTACGGCGAAGCCGCCCCACGCCTCCCGCCGTCGCCGGTGACCGGCCTCCAAGGCGCTCCTCCTCTGACCACACCCGCCACGTGACGACTCCGCTGTCACGCCCCGGAACGGGCCAAGGGCGGAGTCGTCACGGCGAGGTGGCCTCGCGGGGCGGAGCGTGCCCCTGGAGCGCCCTGAGAGGGCGGCGGCGGGTGGTGTGAGGGGGCTGGGCCGTAAAGGGCCGTAAAGGGAAGGCCCCGAACACCACCGGCGGCTTGGCGGTGACGGAAAGCGCCGAACACCACCGGCTGCCTGGCCGTGATGGAAGGCCCCGAACTACCTCAGGACTTGAGGTAGTTCTGCACCCCGTCCGCCAGAGCCTCGGCGAGGCGCTGGCGGAAGGCCGGGTTCTGGAACTTCGCCGCCTCGCCCGGGTTCTTCATGTTGCCCGCCTCGACCAGCACCTTCGGCACCGTGGACAGGTTCAGGCCGCCCAGGTCGTCGCGGAAGTCGAGGCCCTTGCGGCCGATGTAGGTCGAATAGGGCAGCCCGGTCTCCTTGGCGATGGAGTCGCGCAGATCGACGCCGAGCCGCCGGGAGGCGCCGACGACCGGATCGACCGGCCCGCCGATCTTCTCCGGCATGATGATGTGGAAGCCCTTGTTGCCCGGCGCCGACCCGTCGGCGTGGACCGACACGGCCGCGTCCGCCTTGGCCTTGTTGCCGATGGCCGCCCGCTCGGTGATGCACGGGCCGACGCCGTCGTTGCTCGACCTGGTCAGCTTGACCGTGGCCCCCCGCTCCTTGAGGAGCTTGGCGAACCGGTTGGAGACGTCCCACGTGAAGGCCGCCTCGGTGTAACCGTTGGTGGTCTCGGTGCCCGTGGTGTCGCACGCCTTCCACTTGGTCAGCACGTTGACCTTGCGGTTGATGGCCTTCGGGTCACGGTAGTTGCCGCCGTTGTGGCCGGGGTCGATGACGACGACCTTGCCGGTCAACGGCGCCGAGGATGTCGCGGGAGCGGCGGCCTGGCCCGCTGCCTGATGGGCGGCGGCCTGACCGGCCCCGCTGGACGCGGCCCCTGCCGGTGTTCCTCCACTGGCGCCGCACGCGGCCGAGGCCAGGCCGGCGAGGGCGAGGGCGGTTACAGGTAGTGCACGCATGCACCCCAATTTACGTCACCAGACGTGCTCGCCCACGTCCTGGCGCTGAAGCAGGGCCGCCAGTTCCCTGGCGTCCTCCGCGTCGAGGCCCAGTACCACGCGGGGACGACCCCACGGGTGGTCGAGCGAATGGGCGACGTAACTCGCCACTGATTCGGCGCCGAGATCGGAACCCCCGCCCCGACCTGCTCGCCATTGTGCCCAGGCGCGCTCAAGCTCGGACGCCGCGCGCTGGGCACAGGACACCAGTTCTGGATCGCGCATGACTGCTCCCCCCGGATCAAACGCCATGACGTTGACGAGTAAACAGGGGAGACACGCCGTGGTCGCCGGGTTGACCAGGCTTTGGACAGCTCTTAGGCGGGGCCCGTGCTCCGCCGTACGATCAGTTCGGGGGTGACCTGCCGCAGCCGTGCTAGCTTGCCCGGATCGCCTATCCGGTCGCTGAGCAGTGCGGCCGCCGACCGGCCCATGGTTCGGCGAGGCTGGTCGACCGAGGTCAGCGAGATGTGGCGCGACGCCGACAGGTGCGTGTTGTCGTAGCCGACCACGGACAGGTCCTCGGGGACCCGCAGCCCCAGTTCGTGCGCCGCGGTGAGGACACCCAGCGCGACCACGTCGTTGGCCGCGAAAACGGCCGTCGGGCGTGGTTCGCGGGTCAGCAGCGCCACGGCCGCCTCCCTGCCGCCGTCCTCGGTGCTGACCGCGTGCTCGACCATGATGTACGGCGCGAGCGCGTGCCTGCGCATCGCCACGAGGTAGCCCTCGCAGCGTGAGGACTTGGTGCCCTCGATGTGGGCGATGCGCTTGTGGCCCAGGTCGACCAGATGGTCGATGGCCAGCCGCGCGCCCAGTTGGTCGTCGTCGACCACGATGTCGACGCCGTCGATCTCGATGTCGCGCTCGCCGACGACGACCGTCGGCGTGTACGACGTCGCCTCGATGAGCGTCTCGCTGGTCGGGGCGATTCCTAACAGCACGAGTCCGTCGACGCGCAGTTCGAGGAAGGCTTCGACGGCCTCGTCCTCGAACGCCGGATCCCACTGGCTGTTGCCGATGAGCATGCGCAGCCCGTCGCCGTGCAGGCTCTCCTGGAGGCCGTCGAGGAACTCGGCGTAGAACGGGTTGTGCAGGTCGGCGACGAGCGCTCCGACGAGATGGGTCCTGCCTTCGACGAGACTTCGCGCGACGGCGTTGGGTCGGTAACCGAGCTCACGCGCAGCCTGGAGCACGGCCTGCCGCCGGTGCTCGCTGACGTGAGGCGAGCCGCGGAGCACCAGGGACACCAGCGATTTGGAGACGCCCGCGCGCTCGGCGACGTTCCTGATCGTGGGCCTGGGCCGCGGCAAGGTGTCTACCTCGGCGATGGTCGTGTTGACGGGTGGTCCTGACATGTGTCTCCCCCGCGATGCGGATACGGGCACCTGTCTTCCCAAACGATCGAGTGCGCCGCAGGGTACGGCCTCGCCGCAAGTGAAGCTTCAGGTTGACGCCCCGGATGGGTCAACGCTATTGGGCGCGGGGTCGGATAGTGTGCGGTTTGTGACACCCGGGAAGTCGGCCGAGGCAGCGCGCCCTGCTCGGCGCAGACTGAGCGTCGACAGACGCCGCGAGGAGCTCATGGCCGCGGCCCTGGAGTTGTTCAGCAAGCGCGACGCCGAAGACGTCTCGATCGACGACGTGGCCTCGGCGGCGGGAGCCTCGCGCGCACTCGTCTATCACTACTTCGGCGGCAAGCAGGAGTTGTACGTCGCGGCGCTGCGCAGCGCGGCGGACCAGTTGGAGTCACGGCTGCGCCCCCAGCGGGACGGCAGGCCGCTTGAGGAGCTGGCCGCCGGTCTCGGAAGGTACTTCGACTTCGTGGAGGAACACGCGGCGGGCTTCGCCGCACTGCTGCGCGGCGGGCCGGCCAACCGGGCGGGCGAGGTCGGCGAGATCGTCGACGGCGTCCGCCGGCGGCTGTTCCGGCTCATCCTGAAGCAGATGCACGTGGCCGATGCCGGCCCCGTGCTGCGCACCACGTTGCGGTCGTGGATCGCCTCGGTCGAGACCGCGGGACTCGACTGGCTCGAACTCCGCGACATCGAGCGTCCCGAGCTCGAACGCCTGCTGGTCGATCAGATGGTCGCCCTGCTCGGTGTCGCGGCGGGCTACGACGCCGAGGTGCGCTCTCTCGTCGACGACCTCGCCAAGGAGCGGACCGCCTGACCCGGCTGGGAAGGATGGCGCCGGGCGGGCGGCGCCAACTCCCGTCGGTGTCTCCCTGGGTGAGGGCGACAGGATGACGTCACGCGGGTGGACCCGGCGGCGAACCTGGCCCACCGTGTAACCCCCCTTAGGTCCGTGACTGTCCCGGTTTCACTCCGAGCGCTGCTGCGGGATACCCGCCAGCAGTGCCCGGACCTCGGTCTCCCGGTAGCGCCGGTGACCGCCGAGGGTGCGAATCGACGTCAGTTTCCCCGCCTTGGCCCACCGGGTGACGGTCTTGGGGTCGACCCTGAACATGGTCGCGACCTCAGCGGGCGTGAGCAGCGGCTCGGCCTCGGGTGTACGAGCTGACATTTGTGCGGCCTCTCCTCCGTGTGGACCGGCATCTGCGATCCTGCGACTGCGTTTGCGCGTGTCACGGATGTCCCCCTATGGCCCAGAGCGTGCGGCTTTTCTGAGCCATATGCGGCATCACCCGAAGTGACCATACAGCCACGCAGAGCGATTGGCGAGACCTTCTTTGGTCCAACCTGCCCGCCTGCATGGCGATGTCACGCTCGGTGATTCTAGCGACACGTTTCGTGGTATCGCAGTGAAAACGGCAAACTACTCAGTTCGCAGAAGCCAGCAGGCGTGACACGTGACCTACGCATGCCGTGCTCTTGCAGGTCACGCCCCTTGTATGGCGTTCAGTTGGCAGATTCCAGATGTTGCATTGACTTCCAGCGAAGGATCACCCGCTGATACATCGCGAACGCAAGTTCTTCTTGACCCGTGTCCAGCCCCGTCAGTGCGGCGGCCAGCTCCGCGACCGACTGGTCGGCCTGGAGCGCGTCGTCGTCCATCAGATGGACCAGTCCGCCGTAGTCGAGTTCGACCAGGCTGTGGGGGTGGAACTCCTCCAGCCAGCGCGCGACGTCCTCGACGTCGAGCCCGGCGGCGACGTCGCCGAGATGCTTGCGCAGCACCTGCAGCGCCCGCGCCGAGCGCCTGCGCGCCTGCGCCATGGAGGTGACGTAGATGAGGTTACGCCCCGTGGCCGTCGTCAGATCCTGGGATGGGGACGCCGAGCCGAGCACCAGCCAGCGCTCGTTGGCGTCGAAGGGGACGAACCAGGCCGGTGGCACGTGCCACGTCGTCGTCCTGATGTGGGTACGCAGCACGGAGGCGCCGCCGCCGCGCTTGTACCTGTCGAAGTCGTCGGCCGTCTGGTCGGCCACGGCGCTCGGGACGAAACGGTCCATCAGCTTCACGGGAGTGCTCCCGCGCAGCCGTGAGAACGCCAGCCACGAGCGCAGCCGCGTCTGCCAGGGGCAGACGTACAGGCGGTCCTCGACGCGGCGCAGGTACGCGTTCGGGCTCTCCTGCGCGGGTGCGGGGTGCGGTGGCACGGCGAGCAGCCGGCGCACGGACTCGCCGTGCTCGGCGCGCAGCGCGTTGGCCCGGCGGGGGCGATCGCGCGAGTCGGCGTACTCGGACCAGGCCTTGCGGTCGGACTCACTGAACGCGGTCAGCGGCTCATAGACGCGGAGGTACGCGGCGTAGGGCAGCACGGAAGGCATCGTGTCATGAAGACCACCGGCATGCACCGTTCCGGCCACTACGCTGAGAGGTGATCTCCGCTGCGAAGAGGCAGCGGACCGGACAGGGAGTCACTACCGTGACCGACGTCTTCGGCTCGTCCCACAAGGACGTTCACGAACAGGTCGTCTTCTGCGCCGACCAGCAGAGCGGCCTTCGCGCGATCATCGCGATCCACAACACCCGGCTCGGCCCCGCCCTCGGGGGTACCAGGTTCTATCCGTACGGAAGCGAGCAGGAAGCCCTCGCCGACGTGCTCAACCTGGCCAAGGGCATGGCCTACAAGAACGCGCTGGCGGGGCTCGACCTCGGCGGCGGCAAGGCCGTCATCATCGGCGACCCCGCGACGGACAAGTCGGAGGCGCTGCTGCGCGCCTACGGCCGCTTCGTCCAGTCGCTGGCCGGCCGCTACATCACCGCCTGCGACGTGGGCACCTACAGCGAGGACATGGACGTCATCGCCCGCGAGAGCTCGTACGTCACCGGACGCACGACCGAGCACGGCGGTGCGGGCGACTCCTCGATCCTCACGGCCTACGGCGTCTTCCAGGGCATGCGCGCGGCCGCGGAGCGGGTCTTCGGCACCCCGTCGCTGCATGGCAGGCGCATCGGCGTCGAGGGCGTCGGCAAGGTGGGCAGCCGCCTGGTCGACCACCTGGTCGAGGACGGCGCCGAGGTGGTGGTCTGCGACGTCAGCGCCGAGGCGGTCGAACGCGTGCGCGTCCGCCACCCGCAGGTCGAGACGGTGGCCGGCGCCGCCGAGCTGACCGGTGCGGACCTCGACGTCTTCGCCCCGTGCGCACTCGGCGGCGCGCTGACCGACTCCGTCGTCGACCGGCTGCGGGCGAAGGTCGTCTGCGGCGGCGCCAACAACCAGCTCGCCCATTCCGGCGTCGAGAAGCAACTGGCCGAGCGCGGCATCCTGTACGCGCCCGACTACGTGGTCAACTCGGGCGGAGTCATCCAGGTAGCCGATGAGATCGAGGGGTTCGACATGGATCGGGCGCGCGCCAGGGCGGCCCGTATCTACGACACCACCTTGAAGATCTTCTCGATCGCTTCCGAGGAAGGCGTACCTCCGGCGGTCGCAGCGGATAGGCTGGCAGAGCGCAGAATGTCGGAAGTCGGGCGGATTCGGGGCATTTGGCTGGGAGGCTGACGCCCCATGTCCATACGGCGTACCGAGCTGGGCACAAAACAGGTACGGTAATAGGCGAACAAGAGACTGACGCCCGACAACGGCGGCGTCAGTATGTGGTGCGTTAGCGACGAGGGGTCGGGGACGACCCCACACGAGGGGGTCGAGCCAATGGGGCGCGGCCGAGCAAAGGCCAAGCAGGTCAAGGTTGCTCGCCAGCTGAAGTACAACAGCGGTGGCACAGATCTTGATCGTCTTCGCGACGAACTCGGGGTCAAAGACTCCGACCACGACGATGCCGACGACCGCACCGATGAGTTGGCGGATCGCTATGCCGACTACGCGGACGACTACGGCAACGACGATGACGATCGCCCGTCCGGCCGCCGTTAGCCGTTCTCCCGGCTGAGTTTCTTCTCACAGGGCACCCGGTGTGACAAATCACACCGGGTGCCCGTGTGCGTGCCGTCAGCCCCGGTCGAGGATGTTCTCGATCAGGGTGTGCACCCCACCGGGCCCGAGCGGCCCGAGCGCCCCGGACAGCGCTTCGGCGAGCCGGTCGAACGGGTCCTCCATCGGCACCTCGGCGAGCTGCTCCGACAGTTCCCCGACGGTCCAGAAGCCGTCCTTGCTCAGCGTCGCGCCCCGTGACCATCCGTGGTTGACCGCGACAGAGCCGCCGCGCACCGACAGCACCTGCCCGGTGAGCGGGCAGCCGTCCATGGCCAGGTAGGCGGCCACCGGCGCGCAGGCGGCGGGGTGCAGCGGGTCGAACACGCCCGGTTCCGGCGCCGCCGTCATGCCGGGTACCGCCTCGGTCAGCCGGGTGCGGGCCATCGAGGGCGACAGGCAGTTGACACGCACGCCGTACCTGCCGAGTTCGAGCGCGGCGACGGTGGTCAGCGCGCCGACGGCGGCGCTGCCCGCCGCGTAGGCCGTCTGCGTCGGCAGCGGGTTGAGCAGACCGGAGCCCGACGAGGTGTTGACCACGGCCCGGTCGACGCGTTCGCCCGCCTCCCAGCGCTCCCGCCAGTGCCTGGCGGCCCAGCGGGTGACGGCGACCGTACCCTTCAGCTTGACCGCGACCACGGCGTCGAACTCGTCCTCGTCGAGGTCCACGAGTGCGCGGTGGCGGTCGACGGCGGCGTTGTTGACGACGATGTGCAGGTCGCCGAAGGCGTCGAGCGCGGTCTGGACGATGCGGCCCGCGCCCTCCCAGTCGGCGACGCTGTCGGTGCTGGCCACGGCGATGCCGCCGCGCGCCCTGATCTCCTCGGCCACGGCGGCGGCCACCCCGGTGTCGCCGCCGGAGCCGTCGGGGGCCACGCCCGGGTCGTTGACGACGACCTTGGCGCCCTCCGCCGCGAACAGCAGCGCCTCCTCCCGCCCGATGCCCCGGCCGGACCCGGTGATGACGGCGACGCGACCTTGCAGACGTCCCATGAGCGTCCCTTCACTTCATTCGATGAATTAATACATCAGATGAAGCCATAGTATGGGATGCATGACAGGACTGCGGGAGCGCAAGAAGCAGCGCACACGTCAGACGCTGATCGCGGCGGCGGTGCGGTTGTTCGAGGAGAGAGGCTTCGACGCGGTCACGGTGGCCGAGATCGCCGAGGCGGCCGAGGTGTCGACGCGGACGTTCTTCCTGCACTTCCAGACGAAGGAGGACGTCCTGTTCTCGGGCGCCGACCTGCGCGTCGACCTGGGGCTGCGGGTCATCGCCGAACGGGCGCCCGGCGAGCACCACCGCGAGGTACTGGCCCGCGCCATGGCCGAGATGATCACTCAGAGCTGGGAGGACGACCTGACCAGCGGCCTGGCCGCGCTCAGGATCCGCCTCGCCGCAGGCTCACCCGCGCTGGGCGCGCGGCTGTATCGGCAGTACGGCCTCGCGCAGGAAGACTTCGCGCGAGCGCTGCGTGAGGCGTACGAACTGGACGAAGTGGTGGCGGCGGCACTCGTGGGGGCCCTGGTGGGCGCGGTGGGCGCGGTCGCGGTGGCGAGCCTGCGCAGAGGCGACACGCCCGACGAGTGCCGTGCCGCCATGGTCCGCGCGACCGGCATGGTGCTGACGCCCGAGTCGTGAAGGCCGGGCGGGCCGGCCGGAGGGATCAGTGACCGTAGAACGCCTGGCCCGTGCCCGCCACGACCTCGCCCATCACCCACGCCGGCAGGCCGCGTGCGGCCAGCAGGCGGACGGCCGCGTCCGCCGCCTCCTGCGGCACGATCGCGGCCATGCCCACACCCAGGTTGAACGTCCTGTCCATGGCCTCCTGCTCGATGCCGCCGTGCCCGGCGAGCACCTCGAAGACCGCAGGAGGCGTCCACGAGCCGCGCGAGAGCACCGCGTCGAGCGTCGGCGGCAGCGAGCGGGCCAGGTTGCCCGCGACACCGCCCCCGGTGACGTGCGCGTAGGCGTGCACCTCGACCGAACGGGCCAGCTCAAGGCAGTCGAGCGAGTAGATGCGCGTGGGTTCGAGCAGTTCCTCGCCCAGCGGGCGCGACAACTCGGGCAACTCGGCGTCGAGCGACAGACTCGCGTTCTTCAGCACGTGCCGTACCAGCGAATAGCCGTTGGAGTGCACCCCCGAGGAGGCCAGCCCCAGCACCACATCGCCCTCGCGCACCCGGTCGGGTCCCAGCATCGCCGACGCCTCGACCACGCCGGTGCCCGCGCCCGCCAGGTCGTACTCGTCGGCGCCCATCGCGCCCGGGTGCTCGGCGGTCTCGCCGCCGACCAGCGCCGCGCCCGCCAGGCGGCAGCCCTCTGCCACGCCGCCGACGATCTCGGCGACGCGCTCGGGCACCACCTTGCCGCAGGCGATGTAGTCGGTCATGAACAGCGGCTCGGCCCCGCACACGACCAGGTCGTCGAGGACCATGCCGACCAGGTCGATGCCGATCGTGTCGTGCTTGCCGTACTGCTGCGCGATCATGACCTTGGTGCCGACGCCGTCGGTGGACGTGGCCAGCAGCGGCCGCTGATAGCGCAGCAGGAACGAGGCGTCGAACAGCCCCGCGAAGCCGCTGGCGTCGTCCACGACCTCCGGCCGCCGCGAGCGCGCGACCTTCGCCTTCATCAGCTCGACGGCGCGTTCACCTGCGGCGATGTCGACGCCTGCGGCCTCATAGGTAGTCACTTCTGAGAACT
This sequence comes from Nonomuraea longicatena, assembly GCF_039525605.1. Classification (NCBI taxonomy): domain Bacteria; kingdom Bacillati; phylum Actinomycetota; class Actinomycetes; order Streptosporangiales; family Streptosporangiaceae; genus Nonomuraea; species Nonomuraea longicatena. Next base: position 48,010 of record NZ_BAAAHQ010000037.1, read on the forward strand.
CTCCAACACGAACTTGCCCACGTTGTCCTGGTCGATCGGAATGGGGTAGGAGCCGTCGAAGCACGCCCGGCACAGGCGCTCGGCGGGGATCGTGGTCGCGGCCGTCAGCCCCTCCAGGGAGATGTAGCCGAGGGAGTCGGCGCCGAGCGAGGCCCTGATCTCCTCCACCGACAGCGAGCCCGCGATCAGCTCGGCGCGGGTGGCGAAGTCGATGCCGTAGAAGCACGGCCAGGCGACCGGGGGAGAGGAGATGCGCACGTGCACCTCGCGGGCCCCCGCCTCGCGCAGCATGCGCACGATCGCGCGCTGGGTGTTGCCGCGCACGATCGAGTCGTCCACGACCACCAGCCGCTTGCCCTCGACGACCTCGCGCAACGGGTTCAGCTTGAGGCGGATGCCGAGTTGGCGGATGGTCTGCGACGGCTGGATGAAGGTGCGGCCGACGTAGGAGTTCTTCACCAGGCCCTGGCCGTACGGGATGCCGCTCTCCTGCGCGTAGCCCACGGCGGCGGGAGTGCCGGACTCCGGCGTCGGGATGACCAGGTCGGCCTCGACGGGGTGCTCGCGGGCGAGCACCCGGCCGACCTCGACCCGCGTCACCTGGACGCCCCGGCCCGCGATGGTGGTGTCGGGCCGGGCGAGGTACACGTACTCGAACAGGCAGCCCTTCGGCTCGGCCACCGCGAACCGGCGCGAGCGCACACCGCGCTCGTCGATGGTGAGCAGTTCGCCGGGCTCGACCTCGCGCACGAAGGTCGCGCCGACGATGTCGAGCGCCGCCGTCTCGGAGGCGACCACCCAGCCGCGCTCCAGGCGGCCCAGCACCAGCGGGCGGATGCCCTGCGGGTCGCGGGCGGCGTAAAGGGTCTTCTCGTCCATGAAGACCAGCGAGTACGCCCCGAGCACCTGCGGCAGCAACTCCGCGGCCGCGTCCTCGATGGGCTGGCTGCGGTCCTGGGCCAGCAGGCTGGCCAGCACCTCGGTGTCCGTGGTGGCGCGGGTCGTGCCCGGCTGCAGGCGCTGCGCCAGGACCGGGGTGTTGATGAGGTTGCCGTTGTGCGCGAGCGCGAGCCCGCCCACGTCGGTCGAGCTCAGCGTGGGCTGCGCGTTCTCCCAGACGCTCGAACCGGTGGTGGAGTAGCGGCAGTGCCCGACGGCCAGATGGCCGCGCAGGGTGCCGAGAACCGACTCGTCGAAGACCTGAGCGACCAGACCCATGTCCTTGTAGACGAGGATCCGGCTGCCTTCGCTGACGGCGATGCCCGCGGACTCCTGTCCGCGGTGCTGCAACGCGTACAGCCCGTAGTAGGTGAGTTTGGACACTTCCTCGCCTGGCGCCCATACGCCGAAGACGCCGCAGGCGTCCTTGGGAGCACGGTCGTGGGGGTCCAGGTCATGGCCGAGTCGGCCGTCGCCCTTCAGCACGTACTTCAGTCTAGGTCGGTCGCTTCCTTGCTCGCACACCCGGGTACGAGAACACGGACTGTGACAATCCCGGTCGTCCGGGATTTGGGCGCACCGTAAGCCAAGCATCGACGGACTCTTACCGTGTCGGACGGCGGCCGCGTCGGGATGCGCGTAAAGGTGGGTTATCCGGCAAGACCACCCGTCGGGAGACGCAGACGTGACCACACCCCGGGACCCGAACGAGCCGCGCCCACGTGGGGACGACGGCACCTCCCCATCTGAGCCCTTTTCCGGGGACGAACGGCCCGACCAGCCGGGCCCGGCCGACGATCTGGGCGAGCCGCCCGCCAAGGAGGAGGCACCCGCCTCGTGGTGGGCGGACGAGCACCGGGGCGAGGAACCCATCGAGCCCGCCCCGCCGATCGTGCCGCCCACGCAGCCGCCGACACCGCCGCCCGCGCCGCAGAGCCCTCCTGAGCCGCCGCAGACGGGTGACACACAGGCGTTCCCGAAGCCCGGCTCGACGCCGTCGTACCCCGGGTGGGAGAGCTCGGAGCCGACGACAAGCTGGGACTCACCCGGTACGGGCGCCGCGCAGCCGGGACCGTCGCGCTACGACCCGCCGACCCCGCCCACCCCACCGGCCCCGCCTTCGGGCGAGCAGCCGGGGCCGTACGCGGGCACGCCCAAGGAGTACGGCTACGGGCAGCAGTCCGCAGGCGCCCCGTACGGCGGTCCGGAGGAGCCGAAGGGCCCAGGGGAGCCGGACCAGCCCGGCGTGCCGGGAGCCGCGCCCTACGGCGGCGCCGAGAGCCCCGTTCCCGGGGTCTCCCCGTCCAGCCCGTACGGCGGCGCCCCCGGCGGCCCGGCCGGTCCGTACGGCGCCCCGGGCGGCCCGTCCGGCGCGTACACGCCGCCGCCCGGCGGCCCCGCGCACCATCAGCAGGACTGGGGCGGCAAGAAGCCGGGCAACGGCCTGGCCATCGCGTCGCTGGTGCTGGGTGTGGCGAGCCTGTTCCTGCTGCTGGTCTGCTTCATCGGAGTGCTGACGGCGGTGGTCGCGATCGTGCTGGGCGCGGTGGCCCTGTCCAAGGGCGCCAGCAAGGGCATGTCGTGGACCGGCATCGGCTTCGGCATCCTGACCCTGCTGCTGGCCGTCGCGGCCTTCTTCGCGGTCCGCAGCTACTTCTCCGACTGCGCGAACCTGCCGCCGAGGGAGAGCGAGATCTGCGTCCAGAACAAGATCCCGTGGGGCAAGCGCTGACCGTCCCCGCGGCGTGACGCGAGCCTCCCGCAGGGCGGGGGGCTCGCACGTGTCTTCGCCCTCAGCCGTACGGCCGCGCGCTTGTCTTCGGTGCCGGCCCCGCCATGGCCGCGCGATCGCCGCCTTGGCCGCATCCACCGCCCCGCCGTCAGCCGCGGCACGGCCCTCGCACGTGTCCTCGCCGTCAGCCGCCCGCAGCTCGGGTATCTAAAGCGGTAAATGTCACAAGCTTGGACGTCTAAAGCGGTAGATGTCCGGATAGGTCGGCGCGGGAGCCGCTGGCCGTCACCAGGTGCTCGGCCATCGCCCGCTCCCACGCGAGGCGCCCGAGCGCGAGGTCGATCCAGGTGCGCGGGCTCATCTCGACGACGTTCGGCGGGGTGCCGCGTGTGTGCCTCGGCCCCTCGATCGCCTGCACCGCCGCGTGCGGCGGCACCCTGACCTCGACCGTACGGCCCGGCGCCGCCGTCGCGAGCCGGTCGAGCAGATGCCGTACGGCCAGCCGCTCGGCCGCCCGCACCGGTCGCTCACCCCGATCGTAGGCGGCGAGCACCGCGTGGACGAGCGCGTCGGCCAGCCCGGCGGCCGGGCCGTCGTAGGCGGGCCGGTCGAGGACGACCAGTTGCTCGTCGAGGGCGGACCTCAGCTTGTCCGGGTCGATTCTCCGCTGCGCCACGCCACCATTCTCCCGGGGAATTATGGGCCTGTCCCTATGGTGTCCGAAATCGTACGGTTGGGGAGGAGTCGAGCATTCATCGAGGAGGTGGGTTTCGTTCACCGGTGGTTCCGAAAGCCACCGTAACGTCCCGGCCCGAAGGATCATGCACCATCTTGGAGGAAGTCTGTGCTGCTGCCCCTGCTCCCCGACGCGCACAAGGGCGGCCGATCCGCTCTGACGTGCAGGTTCCGATGCGGTGACGCGTGTGCGCACGACGTCGCCAACCGTAGCGGCAACCCGTACTTCGGCGACATCGCAGCCGAGGCCCTGTCCCGTCGAGGCGTGCTGCGCGCCGGGACGCTCGGCGCGCTCGTGATCGGCGCGGTCGGCGCGGGCGCGCTCCCCGCCGTCGCCGACCCCGACCCCGGGCCCGCGACGACGCACGCGCGTGGCGGCGGCCTGCGGTTCACGCCCGTGCCTCCGCAGACCGGCGACGTCTTCACCGTGCCCGGCGGCTACGACTCCGCCGTCGTCGTGCGCTGGGGCGACCCGGTGCTGCCCGGCGCGCCGGCCTTCGACTTCGACAACCAGAGCGGCGACGCGCAGGCCAAGCAGTTCGGCTACAACTGCGACTACGTGACGCTCTTCCCGATGGGCCGCGACCGGGCACTGCTGTGGGTCAACCACGAGTACACCAACGAGGCGCTCATGTTCCGCGGCTACTCCGCGCCGGCGGCCACCGAGGAGCAGATCAAGATCGGCATGGCCGCCCACGGCGGCTCCGTGGTCGAGATCGAGCGGGCGCGCGGCACCGGCCGCTGGAAGCTCGTCACCACCGGCCGCCGTCGCTACAACCGGCGCATCACCGCGCAGACGCCGATGCGCTTCACGGGCCCGGCGGCGGGCCACGACCTGCTGAAGACCGCCGCCGACCCCGAGGGCCGAAACCCGCTCGGCATGCTCAACAACTGCGCGGGCGGCACCACGCCGTGGGGGACCGTACTCACCGCGGAGGAGAACTTCGACCAGTACTTCGTCAACGGCGACCGCGCCGACCCGAACGTCGCCCGCTACGCGATCCCGACGAACGTGCCCTCGAACAACCGCCGCTTCGACCGGGTGGACGAGCGCTTCGACCTCGCCAAGCACCCGAACGAGGCCAACCGGTTCGGGTGGATCGTGGAGATCGACCCGTTCGACCCCGACGGTGCGCCGATCAAGCGCACCGCGCTCGGCCGCTTCAAGCACGAGGCCGCCACCACCTCGGTCAGGCGCGACGGCCGCCTGGAGGCGTACATGGGCGATGACTCGCGGTTCGAGTACGTCTACAAGTTCGTCTCCAAGGAGCGCTACCGCCACGGCGACGACCGGCACAACCGTACGCTCCTGGACGAGGGCACGCTGTACGTCGCGAGGTTCACCGGCGACAGCCCCAAGGAGGAGATCGACGGCTCGGGCCGGCTGCCGGAGGACGGCGGGTTCGACGGCTCCGGCGAGTGGATCCCGCTGGTGTCCGGCAACACCTCGCACGTGCCCGGCATGACCGCCGAGCAGGTGCTGGTCTTCACCCGCGTGGCCGCCGACAAGGTGGGCGCGACCAAGATGGACCGCCCGGAGGACGTGGAGCGCAACCCGGTCACCGGCGGCGTCTTCGTGGCGCTGACCAACAACTCCAACCGGACGCCCGCGCAGGCCGACGAGGCCAACCCGCGCGCGGCCAACAAGAGCGGCCACATTCTGGAGATCGTCGAGGGCAGGGGCACCGCGTTCGCCTGGTCGATCCCGCTGGTCTGCGGCGACCCGAACGACCCGGCGACCTACTTCGCGGGCTTCGACAAGACGAAGGTCTCGCCCATCTCCTGCCCGGACAACGTGGCCTTCGACCGCGACGGCAACCTGTGGATCGGCACGGACGGCAACTCGCTCGGCCACAACGACGGCCTGTTCGTGATGCCGCTGCGCGGGCGTGAGCGCGGGTACGTGCGCCAGTTCCTCAGCGTCCCGGTCGGCGCCGAGACCTGCGGCCCGCTGGTCACCGAGGACCAGCGCAGCGTCTTCGTGGCCGTGCAGCACCCCGGCGAGGTGGACGGCGCGACCCCCGACAACCCGGCCAGCCGCTGGCCCGACGGCGACCAGCCGCGCCCGTCGGTCGTGGTGGTATGGCACGGGCAGGGCAAGAAGATCGGCTCCTGACCCGACCCGAAGCGCCGCCGTCCGCGATGCCGGGCGGCGGCGCTTCGCTGTTCGGCGGGACGCTCATTCCCGCGATCCCGCCAGGGCGGCGATGCCGCCGAGGATGAGTTCGACGCCGAAGTCGTCGTAGACGTCGGGCGCGATCTGGCCGGCCATGGGTCCGGCCATCGCCACCAGGTTGGGGTAGCGGCCGGGCGGGAGCGACTCCAGGCTGAGCCGCTTGAGCCGGGTCTGCTCCGCGACCTCCGGCCGGTCCGCGCGATGGGCGGGTACGTCGGCGAAGGCGATGGCGGTCTGCAGCAGGTAGACGGAGATCAGGCAGCTCTCCTCGACCGTGAAGCCGCCCGCGCGGGCCAGGCCGAGGACGTGGTCCCAGACGCGCAGGAAGCTGGGCACGGCGGCGTGGTCCACCTGTTCGAGGAGGTGGCGGGCGCACGGGTGGCGGCGCAGCGCGGCGAGCAGTTCGACGAGCACCGCGCGCAGGCCGGCGAGCCAGTCGCCGTCGTGCTCGCCCTCCGGTGCGAAGCCCGCGACCAGGTGGTCGGCCATGCCGACGAGCAACTGGTCCTTGTTCTTGAAATGCCAGTACAGCGCCATGGGAGTCACGCCCAGCTCGGTGGCCAGGCGGCGGATCGTCACGGCTTCGAGGCCCTCGGTGTCACCGATGGCCAGACCCCGTTCGACGATCGCCTCCGCGCTCAGTTTCCCTTTCACACTTGACAACTATACGCCGTACAAGTTCAACTGTACGCCGTACAAGTACTCTGTATAGGAGACAGTGATGCGGAGCTGGTGGGCGCTGGGCGCGGTGACGCTCGGGACCTTCATGACCTACCTCGACAACAACATCCAGAACGTGGCCCTCCCCACCATCCAGCGGGAACTCGGGCTCACCCTGGCGGGGCTGGAGTGGATCACGACCGCGTACATCCTGGTCTTCGCCGGGCTGATGCTCGCGGGCGGCAGGCTCGCCGACCTGGTCGGCGCCCGCCGGGTGTTCATGGCGGGCATGGTCGTATTCACGCTCGCGTCGCTGGTCGCCGGGCTCGCCACGACCGGGGGGGTGCTCATCGGGGCCCGTGCCGTACAGGGGGTGGGGGCGGCGCTGCTCACGCCGACCGCGCTGGCGCTGCTCATCCAGACCTTCCCGGACCCGCGCGAGCGGGCCCGCGCCGTGGGCATCTGGAGCTCGGCGGGGGCGCTGTCGATGGCGCTCGGACCCGTCGCGGGCGGTTTCATCAGCCAGTACGCCCACTGGGGCTGGATCTACCTGATCAACGTGCCGGTCGGCCTGGCCACGCTCTGGCTCGCCTGGTGGGCGCTGCCCGCCACCGCCCGCACGGTACGGCGCCGCCTCGACCTGCCCGGCCTGATCACCTCGACGCTCGCGCTGTTCGCCCTGACCCTGGCGCTGATCGAGGGGCCGATCCAGGGCTGGGACGCGCCGCTGATCATCGCCGCCTTCGCCGCAGCCAAGGTCTGCTTCGCCCTCTTCCTCCACGTCGAGAGGCGCTCACCCGAGCCGATGCTGGACCTGTCGCTGTTCCGCGACCGCGTCTTCGGCGGCGGCGTGCTGGCCATGGGGATCTGGTCGTTCAGCGTCTTCGGCGTCTACTTCTTCAGCGCGCTCTGGCTGCAGAACTCCCTCGGCTTCACGCCCACCGAGGCCGGCGCCGCGTTCGTGCCCATGGCCGTGGTCATCGCGGTCACCGCGCTGCTGGCCCAGCGCCTGGCCGACGCGATCGGCCTGGCCGCCACCGTCGCGCTCGCCCTCGCCCTGATGGGCGGCGGCATCTACCTGATGGCCGGTGTCGGCGCCGACGGCGGCTACGCCGACGTGCTGCCCTGGTTCCTGCTGTACGGCCTGGGCAACGGCCTGATCATGCCGATCACGGCGGCGGTGCTGGCCCGGCTGCCGAAGGAGCGCGGAGGTGTGGGCGCGGGGGTGATGAACGTCTCGCGGGAGGTCTTCGGCCTGCTCGGCATCACCCTGCTCGGCGCGATCCTCGGCTCCGCCCAGGCCGGCAGCGCCCTGCCGGAGGCCGCGGCCTTCCTCGACGCCTACCGGCTCACCCTGGTGGTCGCGGCGGTGATTCTGGTGGCCGGCATCCCGATCGCCCTGTTGACGCTGCGCGCCCGCAAGGCTCAGACCGCCGCCGTCTCCGAGTTCGCCGGGTCCGCGAACTGAGTGCGGTACAACTCCTCGTAGCGGCCACCCGCTGCGAGGAGTTCGGTGTGCGTGCCCCGCTCGATCACCTCGCCGCCCTCGACCACCAGGATGAGGTCGGCCGCCCTGATCGTCGACAGCCGGTGCGCGATCACGACCGCGGTGCGCCCGTCGAGCGCCTCGGCCAGCGCCGCCTGCACCGCGGCCTCGTTCGTCGAGTCGAGCGCGGCCGTGGCCTCGTCCAGGATCACCACCCGCTGCTGGGCCAGCAGCAGGCGGGCGATGGTCAGCCGCTGCCGCTCGCCGCCCGACAGCCGGTAGCCGCGCTCGCCGATCACGGTGTCGAGCCGGTCGGGCAGCGACTCGATCAGGTCGGCCAGCCGCGCCCTGCGCAGGGCGTCCCACACCTCCTCCTCGCTCGCCTCCGGCCGGGCGAACAGCAGGTTGGCGCGGATCGAGTCGTGGAAGAGGTGACCGTCCTGGGTGACCATGCCGAGCGTCCGGCGGATCGACTCGCCGCTCAGGTCGCGTACGTCGAGGCCGCCGAGGCGCACCGAGCCCGAGTCGACGTCGTACAGCCGGGGCAGCAACTGGGCGATCGTGGACTTGCCCGCGCCGGACGAGCCCACCAGCGCCACCGTCTGACCGGGGTGCGCGGTGAACGAGACGCCGTGCAGCACCTCCTCGCCGCCCCTGGTGTCGAGGGCCGCGACCTCCTCCAGCGAGGCCAGCGAGACCTTGTCCGCCGACGGGTAGGAGAAGCGCACGTCGTCGAACTGGACGGCGACCGGCCCCTCGGGCACCGCCCGCGCGTCCGGCTTGTCGGTGATGAGCGGCTTGAGGTCGAGCACCTCGAAGACCCGGTCGAAGCTCACCAGCGCGCTCATCACGTCCACGCGGGCGCTGGCAAGGGCGGTCAGCGGGGCGTACAGCCGGGTCAGCAGCAGGGCCAGTGCGACGACGGAACCGGGGTCGAGCGCGCCGTTCAGCGCGTAGAAGCCGCCGAGGCCGTAGACGAGGGCCAGCGCCAGCGCGGAGACCAGTGTGAGCGCGGTGACGAAGACGTGCTGGGTCATGGCGATGCGCACGCCGATGTCGCGCACCCGGGTGGCCCGCGTCGCGAACTCGGACGACTCGTGCCCCGGCCGTCCGAACAGTTTGACCAGCGTCGCCCCAGGAGCCGAGAACCGCTCGGTCATCTGGGTGCTCATCGCCGAGTTGTGGTCGGCGGCCTCGCGACGCAGGTCGGCGAAGCGCTGGCCCATCCGGCGCGCGGGCAGCACGAAGACCGGCAGCAGCACCAACGCGAGCAGCGTGATCTGCCACGAGATGCCGATCATCACGATCAGCGTGAGCACCAGCGTCACCAGGTTGCCCACGACGCTCGACAGCGTGTCGGTGAAGGCCCGCTGGGCTCCGATCACGTCGTTGTTCAGGCGGCTGACCAGCGCGCCCGTGCGCGTCCTGGTGAAGAAGGCGACGGGCATGCGCTGCACGTGGTTGAAGACGGCGGTGCGCAGGTCGAGGATGAGCCCTTCGCCGAGCCCGGACGACAGCCACCGCTCCACGAGCCCGAAGCCCGCCTCGGCGACGGCGATGACGGCGATCAGCACGGCCAGGCCGACCACCGTCCCGAAGGGCTGGCCTTTGACGATGGCGTCCACGACCTGACCGGCGAGCACCGGCGACAGTACGGCGAGGCCCGCCCCCACCACGCTCAGCACCAGGAACATGGCGATCTTCCCTCGGTGCGGGGCGGCGAAGCCGGCGATGCGCCGCAGCGTCTGTTTGGACAGACGTCTGCGTTCCCGTTGGTTGTTGTTCATCGAGTACAGCTGCTGCCAGGCGGTCATCTCCATGCTCATGACCGAGAAGATAGATCCTCAAGTTCGCTTGAGGTCAACCTGTTTTCCCCGGGCGAACGCGGCGAGCACCGCCCCGCCCAGCGCCACCCCGGCCAGTACGGCGTAGCAGAGCCGGAAGCCGGTCATGAGCTGCTCGACCGCCACCGGCGACAGTCGCGAGAGCGTGGCCGCGTACACCTGGGCGCGTAACTCCGGCCCGACCGCGCCGGTGACGAGGCTGAGCGAGAGCCCGACGCTCAGCACCATGCCGGTGTTCATGATCATCACCCGGAAGCCGTTCACGACCCCGAGCGAGCCGCTCGGCAGGGCCGACATGACCTGCGTCGTGTTGCCCGTGAGGAACGTGCCGCTGCCCACCCCGGCCAGGAACAGCCCGGCCCCGATGGGCAAGTACTGCATGTCCGCCTCGGCCGTCAGCGCGAGCAGGCCCAGCCCGAGCGCACTGAGAACCGACCCGCACACCGACAGCGTGTACGGCGACAGCCGCCGCCCCAGCACCCCCGCGATCGGCGAGGCCAGCGCCATCCCGAGGGGCACGGGCAGCACCCCGAGCCCGGCCGTGAACGCGTCCACGCCCCTGGCCGCCTGGAAGTACAGCGCGGCCACCAGCACCAGCGCCGAGCGGGCCAGCGCGTTGCCCAACGACGCCAGGTTGGCGCAGGCCAGCACCCGTCCGCCGAACACCCGCAGGTTCAGCACCGGATGCGGCGCCCGCCGCTCGACCACCACGATCAGCGGCACCAGCAGCACGAAGACGCCGAAGCCGACGGCGACCACCGGGTCGAGCGGCCCGCGCGAGCCCGCCTCGGACAGCGCGAACAGCAGCGCGGACAGGGCGGCGAAGACCAGCGCGTTGCCCGCCGCGTCCACCGGCTGCCGGGTCCCGCGCGGCATCCGGCGCAGCGTGAGCGTCCCCCAGACGAGTGCGAGGACCCCGGCGGGGACGTTCACCCAGAAGATCCACTGCCAGCCGGCGGTGTCGGCGATGAGCCCGCCGATCGTGGGGCCCACGAGCTGGGCCACCGACAGTGTGCCGATGTAGACGCCCATGCCCTGGCTGAGCCGTTCGGGCGGGAAGGCGTCGGTGATGATGACGGTCCCGTTGGCCAGGATCATCGAGGCGCCGACGGCCTGCAGCGCGCGCATCGCGACCAGGAACCACACGTCCGGAGCCAGCCCGGCCAGCAGCGAGGCCAGCGTGAACAGGGCGAACCCCGCCAGATAGACCTCGCGCCTGCCGAGCAGGTCGGCGACGCGGCCGAACAGGACCAGGGTGGCGGTGCTGACCAGGAGGTAGGACAGCAGGATCCAGCCGGACTCCGTCGGGCTCGCCTGGAAGTGGCGGACCACCGTGGGCAGGGCGACGTTGAGCGTGCTGCTCGCGATGCCGATGAGGACGAGCCCGAGGCTGGTGACCGAGACGACGCGCCAGGCGTAGCGAAGGCGATCGCCGGGGTCGGGGGAGCCGTCAGGGGAGCCGGAGTCGGAATCGGGGGGACCGGTTTCGGGGGAATCAGCGTCGGGGGAGGCCGCGACCATGACCACCACTATGACGTACGACGTACGTCCGGTTTGTCACCGGGCTCGTCTGCGTAACCCGTCGAGGTCGTGGATGAGCACCCGCCGCCGCCCGGTCTCGATCAGCCCCCGGTCGCGCAGCGTCCGCAGTGCCTTGCTGACCGCCTCGCGCGAGGCGCCCGTCCAGCCGGCCAGTTCGTCCTGCGACAGCGGCAGCGCCACCCGCAGGCCGCCGCCGCTGGTCTGCTCGCCGTACCGCTCGGCCAGCTCGATCAGCCGCGTCGCCACGCGGCCCGTGGCGTCGTAGGCGCCGTACTCCACCCGCTTGCGGTCGGAGTCCCGCAGCTTTGCCGTGACCAGCCGCATGAGCAGCACCGCCACCCGGCCGTGCGTGCCCAGGAACGTCGCGAAGTCCTGCACCACCAGCCCCTCGACGGGCTCCAGCGCGGTGACCGTGGCCGAGCGCGGCGAGCCGTCGATCGCCGACATCTCGCCCACCAGCCCGCCCGGCCCGCGTACAGCCAGCACCACCTCGGTGCCGGCGCGGGTGTGCGAGGAGACCTTCACCCGGCCCTCCGTCAGCAGCAGCACCCAGTCGGCCGACTCGCCCTCCGCCATCACCGTGTCACCGCGCTCCCACCGCCGTGGCCGTCCGCCGGCCCGCAGGGCGGCCACCTCGTCGGGGGTCAGCAGGGTGAGGAACTCGCCGGGCTCCGCGTTCATAGCGCGATTATCTACTCCAACCCCACCAGAACGTGAGCTTCCACCCGTTCGTCCTTGCCTTTCAGGTTCAGCTTCCCGAGAGGTCTGGTCCGCGCCCGGCCGTCCAGCCGGGTCAGCGTGCTCGCGCCGATCACCACCGTGCCCGGCTCGGCCAGCGTCTGCAGCCGCGCCGCCACGTTCACCGAGTCGCCCATGGCGTTGAACCCGCGTAACTGCGGGCTGCCGATGTTGCCCACCAGCGCGGGACCGGTGTTGACCCCGATCCGGAAAGCCGGCCAGTCCGATTCGCCGCCCGCCGCCGCTGCCGCCGCCTCCTGCATCCGCAGGGCCGCACGGCAGGCCGCCGCCGCGTGGTCCTTCTGTGTGGCGGGCGCGTTGAACAGCGCCAGCAGCGCGTCGCCGACGAACTGCACGATCGTGCCGCCGTTGTCGAGCACACACGGCACGGCCGCCGTGTGATACCGGTTGAGCATCTCCACGATCTCGCCGGGGGAGACCCGCTCCGAGAACGTCGTGAACCCCTTCAGGTCCGCGAACAACGCCGTCAGCTCCCGCACCTCGCCGCCGAGCGCCGCCTGCCCCGGGTCGGCCAGCAGCGCGTTGGCCACGTCCGGCGACATGTACTGCCGGAAGAGCGTGTTGAGCTCCTGGTAGAGACGGGCGTTCTCAAGCGCGATCGACACCTGCCCGGCGAGGGTGGCCGCCAGCGCCTCGTCGCGTTCCGAGCCGCCCAGCGGCACCTCCAGCGCCCCCGCCAGACGGCCCTTGACCGTCAGCGGGTAGGCGATCCGCTCGCCGCGCCGCTCGGGGCGGGCGTCGGGGAAACCGTACTCGCGCGAGCCGACGCACACTCGCCCGTCGGCCACCAGGCCGATCCGCACGTCCCCGTACGCCCGGCGGACCCGGTCGAGCGCCGAGGCGAGGAAGTCCTGCTCCGGCAGGCCCACCCGGGTCTGCGCGCCCACGTCCACCAGCGCGGCCAGCCGCTCGGACAGTTCTCGCTCACCGGCCAGCGCCTGGCCCGCGCGGTCGAAGACCGCCGTCTGGCGTTCGGTGAGCTGGAACCGGCCCGCCAGCCGGGAGGCCGCGAGCGGCTCGCCGCGCCGTACGTGGTCGACCAGCTCTTCCAGGGCGCGGTCGTAGTCGGCCTGGATCCGGGCGACCGTGGCGGGCAGCGCCACCGCGTCGAACAGGCCCGCGCTCGACCCCTCGCGCCGGAACTGCAGGTAGGCGCTGTAGGCGACGAAGGCGAAGGCCAGCGTGAGCAGCAGGTGCCACAGCCACCACGACAGGTGCCAGTTGAGCTGCGACATGCCCGCGACCACGGCCTCCGCCAGCAGGGCGTAGGCGGTGACCAGGCTGATCAGCATCGCCGACGGGCGGCGGCGGTGCAGGCGGAACAGGAGCAGGGCGGCGGCGCCGTACAGGGCGACGGCCGGAAGGGAGGCCCACAGCGGCCACGGCGTGGCCGAGTGCGCCGGTGCGCTGAGCGGGGTGAGCCCGGGGACGAGCGAGGCCGCCCCCCACAGCGCCAGCAGGCCCAGCAGCAGGCCCCTGACGAGGTGCTGCGCGGCGAGTACGGCGGCGCAGGCCCGCTCGCCCAGCGGCAGTGCGGAGGCGAAGGCGAGCACCGAGGCGACGCCCAGCCCGGCCTGCTGGCCGACGTCGAAGCCGAGCGATCCGCGGGGCAGGATCACCCCCGGCGTGGCCAGTCCGTGCAGGAGGAAGAAGCCCGCGCAGGTCAGGAAGACCGTCGAGACCAGGAACAGGCGCGCGTCGCGGCGGCGCCGGGCCGCCTCGCCGACGATCAGTCCGAGCCCGACGTTGACCCCGGCGACGGCGAGGATCGCCCAGAAGTGGATGGGGTTGTGCTGCCAGAAGGCGTTGAGTCCGGGCTGGGCGAGCAGCAACCACAGGCCCAGCATGGGGATGGCCAGGTGGAGCGCCCACACGAGTGCGCGGACGGGCTGTGTGGCCGGCGGGAGGAAGGGACGGTCGGTCGGCACGGCATGCCCTCCGTGGTGGACGTAGCCCGATTATCCCTGTCGGGGCCGTGTCGTTTTACCCATGGAGTCAGTCAGGATCAGTTCGGATAGTTCGTCACATTCTGTAAGTTACAAACACGTTATGTAGTCATGTAACCCTTTGGAACGGTTCAGGCGTGAACCTCATGCTCACCATGAGCACCAGTTTTCACCGGAAGGACCATCGTGGCTCTCAAGAATCGCGCGCTCCCGCTCGCAGCGGCGGGCGCGCTGGCCGCCGCTCTGCTGACCGTCGGGGGTACGGCGACCGCCTCCTCCGCCGCCTCCACCACCGTGGGCGAGGTGCACGCCTGCGTGCACAAGAAGTCGCGTTACGCGCGCATCGTCAAGCCCACCACCCCGTGCCGTAAGACCGAGGAGCGGGTCGTGATCGGCGGCGGCGACACCCGGCAGGCCACTTCCGGCGTTCAGGGGCCGCAGGGCGACCGGGGCGCCCCCGGCCCGAAGGGCGACCAGGGCCCGGCGGGTCCCGCAGGCCCCGCAGGCCCCGCAGGCCAGAAGGGCGCGACCGGCCCCGCAGGAAAGCAGGGCGAGCAGGGCCCCCGTGGCGAACAGGGTCCCCGTGGTGAGCAGGGTACTCGCGGTGAGCAGGGTCCCGCCGGACTCAGGGGCGAGGACGGCAAGCCGGGCGCCAAGGGCGAGCAGGGCGAGCGCGGCCCGGTCGGCCCCGAGGGTCCGCAGGGCGCTGCGGGCAAGCCGGGAGAGAACGGCAAGCCCGGTGCCAAGGGCGACCAGGGCCCGAAGGGTGAGACCGGCCCGGCCGGAAAGCAGGGCCCGCAGGGTGAGCGTGGCCCGCAGGGCCCCAAGGGCGACCCGGGCACCGGCGCCAACTTCTCGACCTACGTCGTGGAGGACGACTTCAGCGGCTCGTCGGGCTCGGTCTCCTGCAAGAGCGGCGACATGGTGACCGGCGGCGGATTCTCCGGCGTCTCCGGCAGGTACCAGGTCGCCAGCAGCATGCCCTCGGGCACGAGGGGCTGGTCGGTCAGCCTCACCAAGGGCTACGACGACGATGACGACAAGCGAGCCGTCAACAGCGGCACAGACAGCGGCACCGGCAAGGACACGGGCACGGGCACGGACGCGGGCAACACCGGCAAGGGCACCGGTGGCACCACCAACAGCGGCGGGACCAACCCCACCGAGCCCAAGACGTACGGCGGCGGCCACGGCGGCGGAGGCGGCACCGTCTACGCCGTCTGCCTCAAGAAGGGCTGACGCCCACGAAAGCGGCCCTTCGCCGCTGAGGCGGCGAACGGGCCGAGGAACGTGGCAGGCGGGCGATCCCTCGCCGCCGAGGCGGCGGAAGGGGCCGGAGTGCACCGGCCCCTTGACGTCGGCGCGCAGGTCAGGACATCAGCGCGGGCAGCGTCGCCTCGTGCGTCCGCCTGAGCTCGTCCACCGGGACGTCGAACAGCCCTTCGACCACCAGCGCCCCGCCACCGGTGGCCCCCAGGCCGTAGCACGGCAGCTCGTGCTCGGCGCACAGCGCCGCGAACTCGTCGAACGCCTCAGGCCGGACCGTCACCAGCGCCCGCGCCGCCGACTCGCTGAACAGGTCGGTGAAGGCGTCACCGCCGAGCGAGACCGTGGCGCCGACCCCGGCCGCGAGGCACGACTCGGCCAGTGCGACGGCGAGCCCGCCGTCCGACAGGTCGTGCGAGCCCGCGAGCAGCCCCCGCCGCGCCGCCTCGACCAGTACGGTCGCCAGCGCGGCCTCCGCCGCCAGATCGGCCGCCGGCGGCAGCCCGCCCAGGTGCTCGTGGACGACGTGCGCCCACTCGGACCCGCCGAACTCCGCCCGCGTCTCGCCCAGCAGCACGACCTTCAGCCCCTCGGCGGTGAACCCGGAGCGCACCCGCTTGGCCACGTCCTCGATCACCCCGAGCACGCCGACGACCGGCGTCGGGTGGATGGCGGAGGCCCCCGTCTGGTTGTAGAAGGAGACGTTGCCGCCCGTCACCGGTACCCCGAGGGTGCGGCAGGCGTCGGCCAGGCCGCGTACGGCCTCGGCGAACTGCCACATGACCTCGGGGTCCTCCGGCGAGCCGAAGTTGAGGCAGTTGGTGACGGCCAGCGGCTCGGCCCCGGTGACCGCGACGTTGCGGTACGCCTCGGCCAGCGCGAGCTGCGCACCGGTGTACGGGTCGAGCCGGGCGTAGCGGCCGTTGCCGTCGGTGGCGAGCGCGATGCCCCGGGTCGTCGGCTCGGCGCCCGCGATGGCCTCGGAGATGCGCAGCATGCCGGCGTCGGCAGGCTGGGCCAGCACCGTGTTGGAACGGACGTACCGGTCGTACTGGGAGGTCACCCAGTCCTTGGCGGCCAGGTTCGGCGAGCCGAGCAGCTGCAGCAGCGTGGCCCGCAGGTCGGTGGGCCGCTCCAGCCGGTCGGTGGTGTCGGCGTTGAGCGCCGCCTGGTCGGCGGGCTCGTGGAAGGGCCGCTCGTAGACCGGGCCGTCGTCGGCGGCGGTGCCCGGCGGGATGTCGACGATGATCTCGCCGTCCCACGTCATGACCAGCCTGCCGGTGTCGGTCACCTCACCGATCACGACGGCGGGCACATCCCACTTGTCGCAGATCGCCATGAACGCCGGGATGTCGGCGGGCGTGACCACCGCCATCATCCGCTCCTGCGACTCGCTCATCAGGATCTCCTCCGGCCGGAGCGAGGGATCGCGGAGCGGGACCAGGTTGAGGTCGACGTGCATGCCGCCGGTGCCCTTGGCGGCCAGTTCGGTCGTGGCGCAGGAGACGCCGGCCGCGCCGAGGTCCTGGATGCCGACGACCACGTCGGCCGCGTAGAGCTCAAGGCAGCACTCGATGAGCAGCTTCTCCATGAACGGGTCGCCCACCTGTACGGCGGGCCGCTTGGCCTGCGACTCGTCCTCGAACGTGGCGGAGGCCAGCACCGACGCGCCGCCGATGCCGTCGGGGCCGGTCGAGGCGCCGAACAGCACGACCTTGTTGCCGGGGCCGGGCGCGGTGGCCAGCTTGATCTGGTCCTTGCGCAGCAGGCCCACGCACAGGGCGTTGACCAGCGGGTTGCCGATGTAGCAAGGGTCGAAGACGACCTCGCCGCCGATGTTGGGCAGGCCGAGGCAGTTGCCGTAGGAGGAGATGCCCTCGACGACGCCGGGCAGCACCCGCTTGGTGTCGGCCTGGTGGGCGCCGCCGAAACGCAGGGAGTCCATGACGGCGATCGGGCGCGCGCCCATCGACATGATGTCGCGCACGATGCCGCCGACGCCGGTGGCCGCGCCCTGGTGCGGCTCGACGTACGACGGGTGGTTGTGCGACTCGATCTTGAAGGTGGCCGCCCAGCCATCGCCGATGTCCACGACCCCGGCGTTCTCGCCCATGCCGACGAGCAGCGCCTCGGACTTGGGCGCCTTGGTGCCGAACTGGCGCAGGTGCACCTTGGACGACTTGTAGGAGCAGTGCTCGGACCACATGACGCTGTAGATGGCCAGTTCGGAGCCGGTGGGACGGCGGCCCAGGATGTCCTTGACCCGGTCGTACTCGTCCTGCTTCATACCGAGTTCGGCGAACGGCATCGCCTCGTCCGGCGTCTCCGCCGCACGCTTCACGGAGTCGGTGTTCACGCGTTCACCAGCTTCTTGAGGATGGAGGTGAAGAAGCCGCGGCCGTCGGTCGACGGGGCGCCGACGAGGTCCTCGACCGCGTGCTCCGGGTGCGGCATGAGGCCGACGACGTTGCCCGCCTCGTTGGAGATGCCCGCGATGTCGTTGAGGGAGCCGTTGGGGTTGCCTCCGGCGTACCGGAAGACGACCCGGCCGTTCGACTCCAGGTCGGCGAGGGTGTCGGCGGAGGCGACGAAGCGGCCCTCACCGTGCTTGATCGGCAGCAGGATCTCCTGGCCGGGCGCGAAGTCGGAGGTCCAGGCGGTCGCGGTGGACTCGACCCGGATCGGCTGGTCGCGGCAGATGTAGTGGAGCGAGGCGTTGCGCGTCAGTGCGCCGGGCAGCAGGTGCGCCTCGCAGAGGATCTGGAAACCGTTGCAGGTGCCGAGCACCGGCAGGCCCGCGCGCGCGGCCGGGATCAGTTCCGCCATCAGCGGCGCGAACCGGGAGATCGCCCCGCACCGAAGGTAGTCGCCGTAGGAGAAACCGCCCGGCAGGAACACCGCGTCGACCCCGTCGAGGTCGTGGTCGGCGTGCCACAGCGGCACCGCCTCGGCGCCCGCGAGACGGACGGCCCTGGCGGCGTCCTGATCGTCGAGTGTGCCGGGAAACGTGACTACGCCCACACGGGCAGCGCTCATGACTTGTCGTCCCCTCCGAGGATGCGCGCCACTAAGGCGGTGGCGTCCGCAGCGCTGCCTAGGGTATCCGGTGCCCGTGCGGCGCTCTCACGAGGACTCGTGCGGGGTGACCCCGCGCGATCAGACGGCGGCCAGTTCGCGGGCGTGCGCGCGCCCGGCCTCGGCCTCCTCGTCCCACGCCAGCCGCTTACGCAGGTGGACGGTGGTGCCCCGGCCCGGCGTCACGCCGAAGGAGATCTCGTCGACCACCGAGCGCATGATGAGCAGCCCCCGGCCGTTCTCGGTCTCGGGGGGCGGGAAGTGCAGCGGCATCGACGGCAGGCCGTCGCCGTTGTCGACGATGCGGACGTCGCACCGGCCGTAGCCGATCGCGGCGCTCACCTCGTAGCGGTTGGCGGGCCCCCCGTGCCGAACCGCGTTGGAACAGGCCTCGGACACCGCGAGCAGCATGTCGGAGATGCAGGACTCACTCACGTTGAGTGAGCGCATCGCATCGCCTAGCACTCGCCTGACCATCGGTATGCCGATCGCATCCCGTGGCAGTGCCAGCGAGAACTCAATATCCACCGGACCCCTCCCGGCGCCAGAATGTCACCTGAAGGAGGTTTCCCCGTGAAATCAGGGCTAACCGCAAAATCACGTTGTTGTTATTTAGTGTTGGTAAGCCCGTGGCATTGTGGCATGGGCGGACCCGGCTTTAAGCCGTCAGGGGGAAATCCGGTGCCAATAGTGCACTTCTACCCCTCGACCCGCACCACGTAGTCCTCGATCACCGTGTTGGCCAGCAGCGTCTCGGCCATCTTTCGGACGTCCGCAAGTGCCTCTTCAGTGGCCGGGCCGTCGATCTCCAGCTCGAAGCGCTTGCCCTGGCGCACGGCGGAGACGCCGGAGAAACCCAGCCTCGGCAGCGCGCGGGCGATGGCCTGACCCTGGGGGTCGAGGATCTCCGGCTTGAGCATGACGTCGACGATGACGCGCGTCACCTGTGGCCTCCTGGGGTTGCGGTCCGGTGCTGAGGGCCAAGCCTAGTGCCAGGCACGCGAGCGGGATCGCGGGGATGACGTAGCGCACGTCCCAGCCCGTCAGCAGGGGCGGCAGCACGATCAGCGCGAGCGCGACGGCCACCGGCAGCAACGCCTCCCACCGCCTTCTGACCGCGGCCAGCGTGGCCGCCGCCGCCAGCACCGCCATCACCATCGGGTACGGCAGATAGCCCCACCGCTGGTAGCCGCGCAGCCAGCCGGTGTACGGCGCGACCAGCCGGGTGGCCGCCGGACCCCGTTCGTAGCGTTCGGCGATCTCGTCCTGCACCGGCCGCTCGGCGAGCGGGAAGTGGTACGGGTTGCGCCTGCCGCCCACTCTGGGGGGCTCCGTCCGCTCCCAGCGCAACACCTGCCCCAGGTCCTTCGCGACCGCCGCGAGGTAGTCGCCCGGCTGGGCGAGGATCGCGGCCCTGGCGAAGGCGCCCGCCCGCGCGTTGCGCTCCTTCGACGGGAACTGCTTGAGCTTCGGCCCCCACACCCAGAACGCCGGTGCGGGCCGCTGCCCGACCGGCAGGCCGGGGCAGAGCCGGGTGTCCCGCGGCCGGATCACCGCGCAGTCGGCGAAGCTCATCGTGCGCGCCCACAGGAACATGCCGTCGGCCCCGGTCAGCGTGTACGCGCCGGTGGTGAGGCCGCTCCAGGCGAGGTAGCCGCCGATCGGCAGCAGCGCGGTCAGCCCGAGGGCCACCAGCCGCCGCCGTGCCCGATGGCCGGAGGCGACCTGGATCAGCGCGTACGCCAGGCCGATCACCAGGACGGGCAGCCCGATCGTGCGGGTGAGCGTGGCCGCCGCGAGCAGGGCGCCGGCCAGGCCGTACCGGCCGGCGAGGAGGGCGAGCACGGCGCCGGTCACCAGCGCGAGGAACTGCGCGTCCGCCATGATCATGTGCTCGGCCAGGATCAGGAACTCGTCGAGCAGGATCGGTGAGACGAGAAGCGCCGCCCCCCACCCCGGCAGCCCGCGCCGGTGGAGTAACGCATAGACCGAAACCCCGACCGCGAGCCCGATGAGGTGCTGGACGGCCGTGACGAGCGCGAGGCTGTGCAGCGGACGCAGCAGGGCCAGGAAGAGCGAGTAACCCGCAGGCCGGAACGTTCCGGGCGCTGGATCGCGAAGGTAGCTGAAGGAGTCCGCCCAGAACCACAGCGCGGGCGGGTATCCGGCCATGGCCGTGAGCCGGAGCGCCACGGCGGGCACCAGCAGCGCAAGCAGCACCCAGTGCGCCCGGAGAAGGGCGAACGCGCGCGATGACGATTCCAAGAGGCCCCCGAGCCGGTGATTTACTCGCTTCTCGCCACTTCTTGGGGGAATGGTTCACGGGCGTTTCGAAGGGAAGGGGAGCAGTGGGGCTTGCGCGGGGGGCTGTGGCCTCTGTCACGATGTCCCCATATGCGGACGAACCACCACCACATGGTCCGGACGCCAACAAGGCTGGACAGAGGTGGCAACCCCATCCAAACCGGCCCCGACCGCACAGGAGTGGCACGTGACCGTCGACGCCTCTCGTGGTGCTGACGCACCTCCGGAGCTCGTCCAGTTGCTCACCCCCGAGGGGGAGCGGGTCGAGCACCCCGACTACGACATCGACCTGACCCCGGAAGAGATCAGGTCCCTCTACCGCGACCTGGTGCTGGTCCGCCGCATCGACCTGGAGGCCGTCGCCCTCCAGCGGCAGGGCGAACTCGGCATCTGGGCCTCGCTGCTCGGCCAGGAGGCCGCCCAGATCGGATCAGGACGCGCGCTCACCGACGCCGACATGGCCTTCCCGACCTATCGTGAGCACGGCGTCGCCTGGTGCCGCGACGTCGACCCGGTGAAGCTGCTCGGCCTGTTCCGAGGCGTCAACCACGGCGGGTGGGACCCGAAGGAACACAACTTCCACCTGTACACGATCGTGATCGGCAGCCAGACCCTGCACGCCGTCGGCTACGCCATGGGCATCCAGCGCGACGACGCCAGCGCCGCCACCATCGCCTACTTCGGCGACGGCGCCACCTCCCAGGGCGACGTCAACGAGTCCTTCATCTGGGCCAGCGTCTTCAACGCGCCCATCGTCTTCTTCTGCCAGAACAACCAGTGGGCCATCTCCGAGCCACTGGAGAAGCAGACCCGCATCCCCCTGTACCGCCGGGCCTCCGGCTTCGGCTTCCCCGGCATCCGCGTCGACGGCAACGACGTGCTCGCCTGCCTCGCCGTCACCCGCAAGGCGCTGGCCGACGCCCGCAGCGGGCAGGGCCCGACGCTCATCGAGGCGTTCACCTACCGGATGGGCGCCCACACCACCACCGACGACCCCACCCGCTACCGCGTCGCCTCCGAACTGGAGGCGTGGAAGCTCAAGGACCCGATCGAGCGGGTCAGGTCATACCTTTTCAAGAGCGCATGGGCGGGACAGGACTTCTTCGACGACGTGGACGCCGAGGCCGACCGGCTCGGCGCCGACCTGCGCCGCCGCTGCCTGGCGATGCCGGACCCCCTCCCGCTCGACATCTTCGACCACGTATACCGTGAGCCGCACGCGCTGATCGACGAGGAGCGCGCCCAGTTCGCCGCCTATCTGGAAGGGTTCGACGCATGACGGTGCTCAGCCTGTCCAAGGCGCTCAACGAGGGGATGCGCAGGGCCATGGAGGACGACTCCAAGGTCCTCATCATGGGGGAGGACGTCGGCAAGCTCGGCGGTGTCTTCCGCGTCACCGACGGCCTGCAGAAGGACTTCGGCGAGGACCGGGTGATCGACACCCCGCTCGCCGAGTCCGGCATCATCGGCACCGCCATCGGCCTGGCCCTGCGCGGTTACCGGCCGGTCTGCGAGATCCAGTTCGACGGCTTCGTCTTCCCCGCCGCCGACCAGATCATCACCCAGCTCGCCAAGATGCCGATGCGTTCCCTCGGCGCGATCAAGCTGCCGGTGGTCGTACGGATCCCCTGCGGCGGCGGCATCGGCGCGGTCGAGCACCACAGCGAATCGCCCGAGTCGTACTTCACCCACACCGCCGGCCTGCGTGTGGTGGCCTGCTCCAACCCGCGCGACGCGTACTCGATGATCCAGCAGGCCATCCGCTGCGACGACCCGGTGATCTTCTTCGAGCCCAAGCGCCGCTACTGGGAGAAGGCCGACGTCGACACCTCGGCCACCGACTGGTGGACCCCGCTCCACCAGGCCGAGGTCGTCCGCCCCGGCACCGGCCTCACCCTGCTCGCCTACGGGCCGATGGTGAAGACCTGCCTGGAGGCGGCCGAGGCGGCGGCGGAGGAGGGCCGGTCGCTGGAGGTCGTCGATCTGCGCTCGCTCAACCCGCTGGACACGCCCCGGGTCATGGAGTCCGTACGGAAGACGGGCCGGGCCGTGGTCGTGCACGAGGCCCCCGTCTACAGCGGTTTCGGCGCCGAACTCGCCGCGCGGATCACCGAGCAGTGCTTCTACAACCTGGAGTCGCCGGTGCTGCGCGTCGGCGGGTTCTCGACCCCGTACCCGCCCTCGAAGCTCGAAGACCACTACCTGCCCGACCTCGACCGGGTGCTCGACGCCGTCGACCGCGCCTTCGCCTACTGAGAAGGGGGACTTCATGCGACGTGAGTTCAAGCTCCCCGACGTCGGCGAAGGGCTGACGGAGGCGGAGATCGTCCGCTGGCACGTCAAGTCGGGCGATGCGGTCAAGGTCAACCAGATCGTCGTCGAGATCGAGACGGCCAAGTCGATCGTCGAGCTGCCGATCCCTTGGGACGGGGTGGTCGCCGGGCTGATGGCGGAGGAGGGGCAGACGGTCGACGTCGGCCTGCCCATCATCGCCGTGGACACTGCGGAGGCCGGGGAACCGGGCGAGGCCGCCGCGCCGGGGGGTGACCGTACTGGGGCGCCGGCCGAGGACCTGGTGCCGCGTCCTCCGGAGGAGGGCGCCGTCGAGCCCGGTGTGGTGGGCAGCCCCGCCCCCAAGGAGGAGCGACAGGCGGTCCTGGTCGGCTACGGCGTCAAGACGAGCAGCGCCAAACGCCGCCCCCGCAAGACGGCCCCGGTGAACACGGCCCCGGTGGGCGCCGCCGCGCCCGAGTCCCCGACGATCCCCGCGCCGCCGGTGGCCAACCCGGCGCGGACGGAGGTCCTGAGCTCGGTGACGGCCCCGCAGAGCGGACCGCCCGCTGTCGCCGTCCTGGCCAAGCCGCCCGTGCGCAAGCTCGCCAAGGACCTCGGCGTCGATCTGGCCGCGCTCAGGGGCACCGGCCCGCAGGGTTCGATCACCCGCGAGGACGTCCACGCGGCCGCCGAGACCCCTGCGGCACCCGCCGCGACCCCCTCCACCCTCGCGAGCGAGACGGAGGAGCGGATCCCCGTCAAGGGCGTGCGGAAGATGACCGCGCAGGCCATGGTCGCCAGCGCGTTCACCGCCCCGCACGTGACGGAGTTCCTCCAGGTGGACGCCACCGAGACCATGGCCGCCGTACGGCGCCTGCGGGCGGTGCCGGAGTTCGCGGAGGTCAAGGTGTCACCGCTGCTCCTGGTGGCCAAGGCGGTGCTGGTCGGCCTGGCCCGCTACCCGATGATCAACTCCACGTGGGACGAGCCGGCACAGGAGATCGTGGTCAAGCGCCACGTGAACCTGGGCATCGCCGCCGCCACCCCCCGCGGCCTGCTGGTGCCCAACGTCAAGGGCGCGCACACGCTCTCGCTGCCCGCTCTCGCGGCCGGGCTCGGCGAACTGGTCGAGACGGCCCGCGCGGGCCGTACCCAGCCCGCCGAGATGTCGGGCGGCACGTTCACGATCACCAACGTGGGCGTGTTCGGCGTGGACGCGGGCACCCCGATCATCAACCCGGGCGAGTCGGCGATCCTGGCCTTCGGCCAGATCCGCGACCTGCCGTGGGTGGTGGACGGCGAGCTGGCCGTACGGAAGGTCACCACGCTGTCGCTGTCGTTCGACCACCGGGTGATCGACGGCGAACTGGGTTCGCTGTTCCTGCGCGACGTCGGCGCGATGCTGGAGGACCCGCTCCGCATGCTGGCCTGGAGCTGACCGGCCTCCCGGTGCGGGCCGACCGGCCCGCGCCGGGACAACCCGCCGAAAGCCGTCCGCCCGCACCGGGGCGACCGCCGAGGCCGTGTCCTCCGGTGGCCCGGCGGTGGCCCGCCCCCTAGGCTGAGCCGCATGATCCGTCACATCGTGCTGCTCACCTGGACGGCAGAGGCCACCGACGAGCAGAAGGCCGCCGTGGCCGAAGGGCTGTCCGCGCTTCCGGGGCAGATTCCGCAGCTCGGCGAGTACATCGTCGGCCACGACCTGGCGCTGGCCGAGGGCACCGCGGACTTCGCGATCGTCGCCGAGTTCGCGTCGGTCGCCGACTTCGAGACCTACCGCGACCACCCGGCCCACCAGCAGGTCATCGCCGAGCGCATCAAGCCGATCCTGGCCGGACGCCTGGGGGCGCAGATCGAGCTCTAGGCCAGGCAGGACAGCGGACGGCCGCCGTTGAAGGCGATCATGTCGCCGATGGCGGCGGCCAGGTCGATCGGCGCCCCCGGAGGAGCCCCGCCCAGTTCGGCGTAGGCCCGATGCAGGTTGCCCACCAGCCGCTCGGCGTCCAGCAGCCCCGCCCACGGCCCGAGGTCGGTCTCCCTGGCGGTCTCCAGCGGGCTCAGCCCGGCCGCCCGGCCGCGCCCGGCGGTCTCGCGCACGAAGCGCAGGTAGTCGCGCACGGTGGCGATCACCTCGGGCCCGCACGGCTCGCCGTGACCGGGCACGATCGTCTCCGCGCCGAGCCCCTCCAACTCGCCGAGCACCTCGATCGCGCCCGCGATCGACCCCGACAGCATGAACGGCGTCCCGCCGTTGAAGACCAGGTCGCCGGAGAACAGCACCCGGTGCTCCGGGATCCACACGATCGAGTCGTTGGTGGTGTGGGCGGGCCCGCCCACGTGCCGGACCTCGCACCGCAGCTCGTCGGACCAGAGCGTGACGCCGCCGGTGTAGGTGAGGAACGGCGCCGCCACCTCCATCCGCCCCCACTCGACCTCGGCCGACCAGGCGCCGAGGTAGCCGGGCACCCCTTCGGCGAGGATCGCCTGCCGGGTCAGCTCGTGCGCCACGATCGTGGCCTCGGGGAACAGATGGTTGCCGAAGGTGTGGTCGCCGTGGTGGTGGGTGTTGACCAGCGTGGTGACCGGCCGGCCGCTGACTCGCCCGATCGCCTCCCGCAGTGCCAGGGTGCGCCGCTCGGTCGAGCAGGCGTCGACGGCGATCACGCCGCGCCGTCCGGCGAGGAAGCCGGTGTTGTTGATCCACCAGCTTCCGTCGGGCTGAACGTAGGCGTAGACGCCGTCGGCGACCTCGTGCACGCGCGGCGGTGGCAACCGGCTCATGCCGAGGACCCTAACCGAGAAGGGACCCTGACCGAGAAGGACCGCCCGCCGAAGGAGCGGACGGTCCTCAAAAGGTCTCTGGAACCCCTCTAGAACGCGGCTTCCGGCAGTTCCATGAGCTCCAGGCCGGTGGCGTCGAGCACCCGGCGCTCGGTCGCGATCCTGGGCAGCACGGTGGTGGCGAAGAAGCTCGCCGCCGCGACCTTGCCCTGGTAGAAGGCGTCCTCGCCGTCGGCCAGGCGCTCCAGGGCGACCTCGGCCTGGCGCAGCAGCAGCCAGCCGATGACCAGGTCGCCGAGCGACAGCAGCAGCCGGGTGGTGTTGAGCCCGACCTTGTAGACCTCCTGCGGCGACTCCAGCGAGCCGAGCGCCCAGCCGGCCATCCGGTCGCCCATGGCCTTGACCTCGGCGGCGGCCTCGGCGAGCAGCTTGCGCTCCTCCTTGAGGCGGCCGTTGCCCGCCTCGGAGGCGGCGAAGGCGTTGATCTCGCCCAGCAGCGAGCCGACGGCGGCGCCCTGGTTGCGGAGGATCTTGCGGAAGAACAGGTCGAGGCCCTGGATCGCGGTCGTGCCCTCGTACAGGGAGTCGATCCTGGCGTCCCGGATGTACTGCTCGATCGGGTAGTCCTGCAGATAGCCGGAGCCGCCCAAGGTCTGCAGCGAACGCGACAGCAGCTCGTACGAACGCTCTGAGCCGACGCCCTTGACGAGCGGGAGCAGCAGGTCGTTCATGGCGTGCGCGTCGCGGTCGTCCGGGTTGAGTTGGATCGTGTCCTGGAAGGTGGCCGTGTAGAGCACCAGGGCGCGCATGCCCTCGGCGTACGACTTCTGGAGCATGAGCTCGCGGCGCACGTCGGGGTGGTGGCTGATGGTGACGCGCGGGGCGCTCTTGTCGGTCATCTGGGTCAGGTCGGCGCCCTGGACGCGGGACTTCGCGTACTCCAGCGCGTTCAGGTAGCCGGTGGACAGCGTGGCGATGGCCTTGGTGCCGACCATCATGCGGGCGTGCTCGATGATCATGAACATCTGCTTGATGCCCTCGTGCACCTCGCCGACCAGGGTGCCGATCGCCGGGTGCTTGTCGCCGAAGGTGAGCTCGCAGGTCGTGGAGACCTTCAGGCCCATCTTCTTCTCGACGTTGGTGACGTAGGCGCCGTTGCGCTCGCCGAGTTCGCCGGTGGCGAGGTCCACGTGGTACTTCGGCACGAGGAACATCGACAGGCCCTTGGTGCCGGAGGGGTGGCCCTCGGGGCGGGCGAGCACCAGGTGGAAGATGTTCTCCGCCATGTCGTGCTCGGCGCTGGTGATGAAGCGCTTGACGCCCTCGATGTGCCAGGTGCCGTCGGGCTGCCGGATCGCGCGGGCGCGGCCGGCGCCGACGTCGGAGCCCGCGTCGGGCTCGGTGAGCACCATGGTGGCGCCCCAGTTGCGCTCGATGGCCAGTTCGGCGAAGCGCTTCTGCTCGGGCGTGCCGGTCTGCCACAGGGTGTAGGCGAAATTGGGGCCCGCGGCGTACATGTAGAGGGCGGGGTTGGCGCCCAGCACCATCTCGGCCGTCGCCCACGCGAGGCTGCGCGGGATTCCGGGCCCGCCCAGGTCGGCGGGCAGGTCCAGGTGCGCCCAACCGCCCTCGACCAGCGCGTTGAAAGACTTCTTGAAGCCCTCGGGTACGGTGACCTCGCCGGTCGCCGGGTCGAACACCGGGGGAGTCCGGTCGCCCTCCTCGAAGGAGTCGGCGAGAACCGTGGTGGACAGGCGGTCGACCTCTTCGAGGATGGTGCGGGCAACATCCTCGTCAACTTCCGCGTAGGGCCCGGTGCCGAGGATGTCACGGCGGCCGAACACCTCGAAGAGGTTGAATTCAAGATCACGCACGTTGCTCTTGTAGTGCCCCATGGCTGCTGATCTCCTTGAACCCGCGGCTAAAATCTACTGATGAGTAACCTTACTAGGAATGCTACCCGCGGGTAACCACTGATATGCGTGGCATGCTCGTCTCCATGGACGCCGAAGAACTCTCCGCCCTGTGGCGGACGCGCCTGGGTTCGTGGGCCATCCCCGACTCGATCCTCGCGCGTGCCCCGGTCGATCCGTGGGGCCACGACCCCGCCAGGTTCACCACCCGTGACGAAAGCGCGTTCGCCGAAGCCGACCGAAGCCCGACCATGAGCAGGATCGTGGAGGCGCTGCCCGAGGGCGGCAGCGTCCTCGACGTCGGCGCGGGCACCGGAGCCGCCTCCCTGCCCCTGCACGGCCGGCTCGGCACCGTCGTCGCGGTCGACACCTCGCCCGCCATGCTGTCCCACCTGTGCGCCACCGCCGACGAACTCGGCGTCAAGGTCGTCGGCGTCGAGGGCCGCTGGCCGGACGTGGCCGCCCAGACCCAGGACGCCGACGTCGCGGTCGCCGCGCACGTCGCCTACAACGTGCCGGACCTCGACGTCTTCCTGTGCGCCCTCGACGCGCACGCCAGGCAGCGCGTGGTCCTCGAACTCACCCACCGCCACCCGATGAGCTGGCTCACCCCGCTGTGGGAGCACTACCACGACCTGAGCAGGCCCGCGCGGCCCATCGCGGAGGACGTGGTCGCCCTCGCGGCCGCGCTCGGCTTCGGGGTGCGGGTGGAGGAGCGGGAGGCCCCGATGGAGCGCTTCAGCACCCTCGGCGAACTGGCCGAGAGCGCCTGCCGCCGCCTCTGCCTCGACCCGGCCATGGCCCCGGAGGTCGCCGACACCGCGATGGAACTCGGCATGTGGCCGGTGCCGCGCGACCGGTGGGTGACGATCTGGTGGGAATCATCCGGGCAGTCATGACGTTGTGACGGTTGAGCCGAGAGCTCCCGGACGAGACGCGCCGTACCCGGAACGCCAAGACGACGCACGACCTTGTCGTCTCGTCTGTCAGGGAGTTTCCCGTGGCCTGGATCATCCTCGTTCTCGCCGGTGTCCTCGAAGTCGTGATGGCGCTGTCGCTCAAGCTGAGCAACGGCCTGTCGCACGTGTGGTGGACCGTATCCTTCCTCGCCTTCGCCGTCGCCAGCTTCGGGCTGCTCTCCTACGCGCTGAAGTCGCTGGAGGTCGGCACCGCCTACGCGGTGTGGACCGGCATCGGCGCCGTCGGCACCGCCGTCCTCGGCATGATCTGGATGGGGGACGACGTGTCCTTCGCCCGGATCGCCAGCATCGCGCTCATCGTCATGGGTGTGATCGGCCTCAACCTCGCGGGCGCCGCCCACTGACCCTGAACGCAGAATCAGGGTTGCGCCCCGATGCGGGCAGGGGGCGCCGCGAGGCAGTCTGAGGCCATGAACGAGATCAGCCGCCGCGACGAGATGTCGCTCTCCGGCGCCGCCCTGCGCGGCGCGCCCTGGAAGGCCGCCGCGGTCGGCGGTGCCGCTGTCACCGCCGTCGGGTGGGTGGTGTCCGGCTTCGACGACCTCACCTGGGCCCTCAGCCTCGGCATCAGCCTGTTCGCGCTGGTCGCCGCGATCGGCTCGGTCGCCAAACCGGACGTCGGCGACCGGGCCACCCGCCAGGCCCGGCAGTGGGCGCTGCGCCACCCGTGGCGCTTCTCGCTGCTGCCCGCCGGGATCGTGGCCCTGCTCAGCTACCCGGTGCAGCTCGTGATCGACGGCGAGGGCATGTTCGGCGCCGCCTTCGACGCGATCTGGCACGGTGCCCTCGTCTACCTGATCACGGGCGTACTGACCTTCGTCATGCAGGGGCGCGGCCGCGAGAAGAGCTGACACTCAGGCAGGCGCCCCCCTCTCGGCGCTGCTGCGGCAGACGCAGAACTCGTTGCCCTCGGGGTCGAGCATCGTCACCCAGCCGGTGCCGTCGGGCCTGCGGTGGTCCTCGAAGACCCGGGCGCCCAGCGCGAGCATCCGCTCGACCTCCTGGTCACGGGTGCCGCCGTCGGCGGAGCTGACGTCCAGGTGGACCCGGTTCTTCCCGGACTTGGCCTCGGGCACCCGGATGAACAGCAGGAACGGGTCCTGCTTCGTACGCAGCATGACCTCGTCGTCGCCCGGCTGGTCGCCGGCCCCCAGGGGCAGCCCGGTCGCCTCGCTCCACCAGCTGGCCAGGGCGTACGGGTCGGCGGAGTCGATGGTCACCGCGTGGATCTCAAGCATGCCCACCACCCAAGCCGAATCCCGGCGAAAGCGTCAAGCTGGTTACCATGCCCCCCATGGAGCACCCTGCCATCGAGGCCCTGACCACCGCCGATGCCGAGCGCCTGCGCGAGGCTCGCCTGCGCGCCCTGGCCGACTCGCCGGACTCCTTCGGCTCCTCCTACGAGCGTGAGGCGGCCTTCTCCGCGGACAAGTGGGCCGAGCGCCTGTCGAACCCCGACGGCCGGTGGTTCGCCGCCACCGCAGGGGGCAGGATCGTGGGTCTCGTCTGCGGCCTGGAGGAACACCCCGGCCACGTGCACCTGCTGTCCATGTGGGTCGATCCCG
Source organism: Nonomuraea longicatena (assembly GCF_039525605.1). Lineage (NCBI taxonomy): Bacteria > Bacillati > Actinomycetota > Actinomycetes > Streptosporangiales > Streptosporangiaceae > Nonomuraea > Nonomuraea longicatena. The sequence goes on from NZ_BAAAHQ010000037.1 coordinate 77,987, forward strand.
CCGCACGCGGCACGGGCGTCGGCACCCGGCTGGTCGAGGAGGTCGTCGCGTGGGCCCGCGCCCGCGAGGCCGTCGAGATCGGCCTGTGGGCGGTCGACCGCAACCACGCCGCCCGCGCCCTCTACGCCCGCTTCGGCTTCGTCCCGAGCGGCCGGGTGATGGCGCTGCCGTCCAACCCGGCGCTGATGGAGTCGCACTACCTGCTGTCGCTGGTCTTCCGTACGGCCCGCGCCGACGACCTCGCCGCCGTCGTGGACCTGATCGCCGACGACCGGATCGCCGCCCGGCGCACCGGCACCTACGGCGATACCCACCGCACCGCCTTCGAGGCGATCTCCGCCGATCCGAACAACGAGCTGATCGTGGCCGAGCTCAAGGGCGAGATCGTCGGCACCATGCAGCTCACCTACATCCCCGGCATCTCCCGCGACGGCGCCACCCGCCTGCTCGTCGAGGCCGTACGGGTCGCCGCACACCTGCGCGGCCAGGGCTGGGGCCGCCGGATGATGGAGTGGGCCCACGCCAGGGGCCGGGCCAGGGGTTGCGCGATGGTGCAGCTCACCTCCGACAAGCAGCGCGAGGACGCCCACCGCTTCTACCGGGGGCTGGGCTACGCCCAGTCGCACGAGGGCTTCAAGCTTCCACTGGGCTGAGCTCCACGATGTTGTCGTGGTAGAGCGCGCCTCTGCCCATGTCGGCGTCGCGCTCGGCCACCACGGCGTTCACGTTGCCACCGCCGGGGCTCAGCTTGGGCCAGCGGCCCTTCGGCGAGGCCACCACGCCGGGCGCGACCCGGTCGCTGATCTCGACGTCGGCCAGGAACTCGCCGCTCGCGTTGTGCACGCGTACCCGCCGGCCGTCCGTCAGGCCGCGCGCCGCCGCGTCGGCCGCGCTGACCAGCACCACCGGGTTCTTGGCCCGCCGCAGCAGCTCGGGGTTGTTGCCGAAGGTGCTGTTGAGGAAGGTGTGCGCGGCGGGGGTGATGAGCGTCAGCCCGTCCTTGCCCGCCGTGTACGGCGGCACGTACGCCTCGCCGGAGCGCGGGAACCGCATCCGCCCCGACGGCGTGGGGAAGCCCTCGGCGAACGGCGCGAACGGCTTCGGGTAGTTCATCCGCACCCAGCCCTCCTTGCGCAACCGGTCGAGCGTGACGCCCTCCAGCGACGGGTGCCCGCTCGACAGCAGTTCCTCGGCCAGCTCCAGGTCGGAGGCGAACAACGACGGCTCGGTCATCCCCATGTGCGCCGCCAGGCGGCGGAAGGTCTCGGTCGTGGACAGGCACTCCCCGGCGGGGGCGGTCGCCGGCTCGTTCCACAGCAGGTACAGGTGGCCGTATCCGGCGTGCAGGTCCATGTGCTCGGTCTGCATGGTCGCGGGCAGCACGATGTCGGCGTAGTCGGCCGTGTCGGTCGGGAACTGCTCCATGACGACCGTGAACAGGTCCTCCCGCTGGAGCTGCTGCCGGATGCGGCTCGTGTCCGACGTGGACGACAGCGGGTTGGCGCCGTACACGAACAGGCACTTCACCGACGGCAGCTCACTGGCCATCCGGGTCATCGTGCGCAGGCGCGCCGGGGCGGGGAGCAGGTCGTCGCGGGTGTCGATGTTCAGCTTGACGTGGTCGCTCGTCGAGTAGGCCAGGCCGCCGCCCGGGTGGCGCCAGTCGCCGGTGACACCGGGGATCGCGGCCAGGGTGCGCAGCGCGGCGCCGCCGCCCGCGTGCCGCTGCAGCCCCATCGTGGCGCGGATCGCGGTCGGGCGGGTGCGCGCCAGGCGGGTCCCCAGCCTGTGGACGGCGTCGGCGGGGATACCGGTGATCTCCGCCACCCGTTCGACCGGATAGCTCATGATCTCGGCGCGGAAGTCCTCCCAGCCGCTCGTGTGGGCGGCCAGGTACTCCTCGTCCTGCGCGCCCTCGGCCAGGACCACGTTGAGCAGGCCGAGCGCCAGCACCGCGTCGGTGCCCGGCCGGATCGCCAGATGCTCGTCCGCCTGGTCGGCCGTACGGGTCCTGATCGGGTCGATCGCGACGACGTGCGCGCCCGCCGCCTTGGCGTCCTGGATGAACTTCCACAGGTGGTGTCCGCTGGTCAGCGTGTTGGTGCCCCAGAGCAGGACGAGCTTGGCCAGGGCGAAGTTCTCCGGATCCATGCCGCCCGCGGTGCCGTTCGCGCGGTGCAGGCCGGTGCTGCCCGCCGCCGAGCAGATGTTGAGCCAGTGCTTGGAGGCGCCGAGCACGTTCCAGAAGCGGCGGCCCGCGACGCCTTCGCAGCCTTGCAGGTAGCCGAGCGAGCCGGTCCCGTTGTAGGGCCAGACGGCCTCGCCGCCGTGCTCGTCCACGGTCCGCCGCAGCCGCGTGGAGATCTCGTCGAGGGCCTCGTCCCAGGTGATGCGCTCGAACCGGCCCGACCCCTTGGGGCCCGTACGGCGCAGTGGGTACAGCAGCCGGTCGTCCGCGCGGGTGTGCTCCAGGTAGCGGTTGACCTTCACGCACAGGGCGCCCCGAGTGTACGGCTGGTCGGGGTTGCCGCGCATCTTGGTGGCCCGGCCGTCCTCGACGGTCACGATCCACGAGCACGTGTCGGGGCAGTCCAGCGGACATGCCCCCAAAACCACCTTATTTCCCGACATACTGGCCAGCTTACGAGAGAGCGCCCCGAGCGTGCCCGGGGCGCTCTCCGGCATCGGCCCTCAGCCGGCGGCCCCGCGGCCGCAGGCTCGCAGGCTCGCCGTGTCAGCTCGCGGCCGAGGCCGGGTCGTGCCCGTGCTCCATGGACCGCTTCGCGGCCGGTACGGCGTGCGGCGCCCCCGGCCGGTGGATGGCGTCCAGCGCCGCCTCCGAGTAGACGTACTTCCCGGCCAGCATCGCGATGGCGTCGGAGTTCACGTCCAGCGCCGTGTCGCTGATGTTGCGGATGTCGTCGCAGTCACCGTGGTAGCACGGGTCGTACGGGATGCCCGCCGTGCCGCCGAAGAGCGCGGCCTCCTCTGCCGTCTTCCGCTTCTCCGCGCCCGTGAACAGACCGCCGCCCGCGATCCCGGCGTCGATGAACGCCTTGTAGTCCGAGCGCCCGTCGAACTCGCTCGGCTTGTGGGGCAGCCCGCGCCCGGCGTAGAAGTCCTGGAAGTCCTTCTCAAGCTGCGCCGAACCCTGCGGCCCCGGTACGCCGAAGGCGTCCCCGTCCCCGTCGTACACCTGGTAGACGAAGTTCGGCGAGGCCACCATGTCGTAGTTCAGGTACAGCCCGATCTTGTCCTTCTCGGCCTGCGGCAGCGTCTCGACGTAGTGCTTGGAGCCCAGCAGTCCGAACTCCTCGGCGCCCCAGAACCCGAACCGCACCTGGTTGGCGGGCTTGTGCTTCGCCATCCGGAGCGCGACCTCCAGCAGCGCGGCCGTCCCGGAGCCGTTGTCGTTGATGCCCGGCCCCTCCTGGACGCTGTCCAGATGCGCGCCCATCATGACCACGTTGTCCGCGCGCCCGCGCCGCGACTCGGCGATCACGTTGTACGTCGTGCGCTGCTCGACGATCGGGTCCCAGTTGAGCTTGACCGTGGCGCCGGCCGTCGCGGCGAGGTCGGAGCCCGCCGCGAAGCTCGCGAAGAACGCCGGGATGGTGATCGACGGGTCGCTCAGCGTCGGGTTCAGGTCGACCTCGGTGCGCCCGTCCTGGCCCTCGTTGAAGACGATGGCGGCGGAGGCGCCCGCCTCCTGCGCGTTCTTGACCTTGACCGCGAAGTTGCAGGTGCCGCGCTGGAGCAGCGCGACCCCGCCGGCGGTGAAGCCGGCGAAGTCGCCGGCTTCGCAGCCCGACGTGGACGACGGCGTGGGCGCCGGGGGCAGCACCAGGTCGACGGCCTGGATCCGCCCTTCGGCGCCGCCGGACGGCGAGCCGCTCATGGCCACGTAGTCGTTGAAGAAGCCGTTCTTCCACGTCTTCGGGCTCGGCGAGACCCGCTGCATCACGGGCGGCGTCTTGTAGCCGTCGAAGGTGAACTCGAACGGCTGGACCGTCACCTTGTACCCGGCGCCGCGCAGCAGCGCGGCCACGTAGTCGCGGGAGCGGTCGTAACCGGGTGTGCTGGAGACGCGGGTGCCGCCGCTGGCCCTGGCGATGGCGTCGAGGACCCGCAGGTGCCGCTTGACCTTGTGTCCCTTGACGTCCTGGACGAGTTTGCGGGCCGGGTCCCCGCCACGGTCGGCGTGTGCGGGGGCGGCGGCGAGTATGGGGGCGAGTAACGGTGTGACGAGTACGACGGCGGTCGCGACGACGATGCGACGACGCATGGATCTCCTCAAGCAGAGTGACGAGTCCCCCGATGGCGTGAAAAATATGCCTTGGAGGGTCTTGTGGGGAAGATGTGGATTTGCCCGGATTTATGAGCTGAGTTCGTCAACCGCGTACACGAAGGCCGCCGTCGAGATCTTCAACGCCTTCTCGCTGATGTTGCGCACGTCGTCGCACGCCTGGTGGTAGCACCGGTCCATCGGCTCGCCCGCCGTACCGCCGAAGCGCCTGGCCTCCTCCTCCGACTTGTCGGAGTTCGCCCCCGTGAACAACCCGCCCGAGGCGATCCCGGCCAGCACGAACGGCCCGTAGTCCGAACGGCCGCCGAAGTCGATCCCCGCGTAGGGCAGCTTCTTGCGCGTGAAGTAGTCCTCGAAGGCCTTCTCCACCTTCGCCGACCCCTTCGGCCCCGGGCCGTACCCGACCTTGTCGGAGTCGTCGCCGTCGTAGATGCCGTACATCGGGTTCGGCGAGGCGATCATGTCCAGGTTCAGGTACGCCTTGATGTTCTTCTTCTCCTCCTCGCCCAGGCCCCTGACGTAGTGAAAGGACCCGAGCAGCCCCAGCTCCTCCGCCCCCCACCAGGCGAACCGCAGCGGGAGGCCCGGCCGCGCCTTCGCCGCCCGCAGGGCGAGCTCCAACAGCGCGGCGCTGCCCGAGGCGTTGTCGTTGATGCCCGGACCCGCCTGCACGCTGTCCAGGTGCGCGCCCGCCATCACGACCCGGCCCGTCCCCCGCGTCTGCGCGATCACGTTGTGCGTGATGCGCTCCTCGCTCTCGACCCGGGTCGCCACCCGCACCCGCTTCAGCTTGGCCACCTGCTCGCCGACCGCCGGGCCCACCGCGACGACCGGGATCGGCTGCGGCGACTGCAGCGTCCCCTCGAAGGTGCCCTTGTCGTCGACGACGACCAGCGCCTTCGCCCCCGCGTCCACCGCGTGCCCCGCCTTCACCACGAAGGTGCACGTGCCCCGCTTGACCACGGCCACCCGGCCCGCCGTGAACTCCGCGAAGTCCGTCGCCTCGCACCCGTCCCCGGCCTCCTGCGGCGCGGCCGAGACGTCCCCGTTGCCCGAGTACTCCAGCGTGGAGACCCCCGCGAACCGCTTCTTGCCTTCCAGCACCGCGGGCGACAACAGCCGGTAGAAAGGAAAGGAGAACGGCTGCAGCTGTACGGTGTAGCCCGCCGCACGCAGCTGATTGGCGACATAGGCTGCGGATGCGGCGTAGCCGGGCAGTCCAGCAGCTCGATTTCCCCCGTTCGCATCTGCTATGGCTTGGAATGCCTGGAGGTGGGCTAGTACGTTGTCCACCTTGACGCTCAGGTCCCGGCTCACAGCGGGTGCGCTCGGCGCGGCAAGGGCCAGGAGCAACATCGCATGAGTGATCATGGCAAGAGCCTGCCAATCCTCTCCCCCGATGGGGGGAGGACGCGTCGGCGCTGGTGGAGTCCTTACCCGGTACGTTGACTCAGGTGACGTTTGAGGACGCTAGTGGCCAAAGATCGTACGGTCCGGGCCGGAAGGTGCAGAATCGCTGTCGGTGGCGGATATCAGTGAACGGAACGACACGGCGGACCTGGAAGACCAGGACCCCGCCGTCGATGCGGCACGCCGCGAACCCGACGTCTACGTCGTCGAACCGCTGCTTCCGCAACGTCTGCGGCGCCCCTCCGACCTGCTGCGCTTCATGGCCACGCTGCTGGTCATCGGCGCCGTCATCCTGCTGTCCCTCGTAGCCAAGCAGACCCTCAACGGCCTGGCCGGCGACGTCCAGGAGGGCGCCAGCCTCGTCCCCAACCTGCTGAGCCGGGTCGCCTCCTTCCTCGGCGGCGGCGCCATCCTCGTCGTCCCCGTGGCCTTCGCGGTCGAACGCGTCTTCCACCGCGACGGCCTGCGCGTGGCGGAGGGCCTGATCGCCGCCATCATCGGCCTGGTCGGCGCCTTCCTCATCGGCGAATGGGTGACCTCCACCGAGGGCGTCGCCGACCTGCGCCAGCTCCTCACCGGCAACCGGCCGGGCGTCGAGCCGCTCAACTCGCTGCTCACCTCGACCATCGCCTACTGCACCGCCGTACGGATCTCACGCAGACCCACCTGGCGCGCGCTCATGTGGACCGTGGTCGCCCTCTACGTGCTCTCGCTGTTCACCGGCAAGCAGATCACGCTTCCCAGCGCCATGCTCACCGTCCTCACCGGCATGGCCATCGGCTACGCCACCCTCTACGGCATCGGCAGCCCCAACACCCGCCCGCCGGGCAACGCCGTCATCGCCGCCCTGCGCCGGCTCAACTTCACCCCGATCACCGCCCGCCGCGTCGAGGACGACCACCAGGGCAGCCGCCGCTACGCCGTCGGGCTCAAGGACGGCAGCAGCCTCGACGTCACCGTCCTCGACCGCGACCGCCAGGTGGCCGGGCTGCCGTACCGGCTGTGGCGCCGCATCAGGCTCAACTCGGAGACCCGGCGCAGAGCCATCCGCTCCCTGCGCGCCGAGCTCGAACGCGAGGCCCTCATGGCCTACGCCGCCCAGGCGGCCGGCGCCTCGACCCCGCGCCTGCTCGGCACCAGCGAGGTCGGCACCGAGGCCGCACTGCTCGCCTACGAGCACCTGCAGACCCGCCCGCTCGACGCGCTCGCCGACTCCGAGATCACCGACGACCTGCTCGCCCAGATCTGGGAGCAGGTCGAACTGCTGCGCATGCAGCGCCTGGCCCACCGGAGGCTGATGGGCGACAGCATCCACGTCGACCGCGACGGCCGGGTCGTCCTCACCGACGCCCGCAGCGGCGAGATCGCCGCCGGAGACCTGCTGCTCCGCCTCGACATCGTGCAACTGCTCACCTACCTCGGCCTGCGCGTCGGCGCGCAGCGCTCGGTCGTCGCCGCCTCCCGCGTGGTCGGCCCCGACCAGCTCGCCAGCGCGATGCCGCTGCTCCAGCGCATCGCCCTCACCCGCGAGACCCGCTCGGCCCTGGCCAAGAACAAGGGGCTGCTCGGCGAGATCCGCGAGCAGATCCAGGCGCTGAAGCCCGAGGTCACCGTCGAGGAGATCAGGCTCGAACGCTTCCGGCCGCGCACCCTCGTCACGATCATCGCCAGCACCCTGGCCGCGTACTTCCTGCTGTCGCAGCTCAGCCAGGTCAACATCGTCACCGTCGTCACCACCGCCAACTGGGCGTGGTCGCTCCTGGCGCTCGCCGCCTCGGCCGTCAGCTTCGTCGCGGCCGCGCTCATGCTGCGCGGCTTCGTGCCGGAGCCGCTGCCGCTGTGGCGGACCATCCTGGTGCAGTTCGCCTCGTCGTTCGTCAAGCTGGTGACCCCGCCCGCGATCGGCGGCGTCGCCATCAACACCCGCTACCTGCAAAAACGCGGCATCCCGCCCGCACTGGCGGTGGCCTCGGTGGGCGCCTCACAGTTGATCATGCTGATCGCGCACATCGCGTTGCTGCTGCTGTTCGCCTACATCACCGGCTCCAGCACCCCCACCTCGTTCACGCCCCAGCGCGGACTCGTCCTCGCACTGCTGGGCGTGGCCGTCGCGATGGTGGTGATGCTCGGAGTGCCGAGAATCCGGCGGATGCTCACCAAACGGCTGCGCTCGCTCTTCTCGAACGTGCTGCCCCGCCTGCTCGACGTGCTGCAGTCGCCGCTCAAGATGCTGGAGGCGCTGTCGGGCACGGTGATGATCACGATCGCCTTCGTCATCTGCCTCGACGCCTGCGTCTCCGCATTCGGCGGCAAGATCGACTTTACCACCGTGGCCGTCGTCTTCCTGACCGCCAACGCCATCGGCTCGGCCGCGCCCACGCCGGGCGGCCTGGGCGCGGTCGAGGTGGCGCTGTCCGCGGGCCTCACCGTCGCCGGCGTGCCCGCGGAACTCGCCACCTCATCCGTCCTGCTCTACCGGCTGCTCACCTTCTGGCTGCCGGTGCTGCCCGGCTGGGCCGCCTTCACCTACCTGCAGAAACACGCGGCCCTGTGATCCGGTCGATCTCGGCGAGCTCCGCCTCGGTGAACTCCGGGCCGCTCACGCAGGCCACGTTGTCCTCAAGCTGCTTCACGCTGCTCGCCCCGATGAGCACACTGGTCACCCTCGGATCGCGCAGCGCCCACGACAGCGCCATCTGCGCCAGCGACTGACCCCGCCGCCCGGCCACCGCGTCGAGGTCGGCGGCCAGCTTCCGGCTGTCCTCCGCGCGCTCGGCCGACAGGAACCGGCTCGTCGCCGCCCGCGAATCAGCCGGTACGTCCCTGAGGTACCGGTCGGTCAGCAGCCCCTGAGCCAGCGGCGAGTAGACGATGCACCCCATGCCGGCCTCCTCCAGCACCTCCAGCAGCCCGTCCTCGATCCACCTGTTGATCATCGAGTACGACGGCTGGTGGATCAGCAGCGGCGTGCCCAGCTCCCGCATGATCCGGGCCGCCACCACCGTCTGCTCGGCCGTGTAGTTGGAGATCGCCGCATACAGCGCCTTGCCCGAGCGCACCGCGTGGTCCAGTGCCCCCATCGTCTCCTCGAACGGGGTCTCCCGGTCCGGGCGGTGGCTGTAGAAGACGTCGACGTAGTCGAGCCCCATCCGCTTGAGCGACTGGTCGAGGCTCGCCAGCACGTACTTGCGCGACCCCCACTCGCCGTACGGGCCCGGCCACATGTCGTAGCCCGCCTTCGTCGAGATCACCAACTCGTCGCGGTAGGGCGCGAAGTCCTGGGCGAAGATCACACCGAAGTTGCGCTCGGCCGAGCCGTACGGGACCCCGTAGTTGTTGGCCAGGTCGAAGTGCGTCACCCCCAGGTCGAAGGCCCGCCGCAGGATCGCCCTGGAGTTCTCCAGCGGCCGGTTGTCGCCGAAGTTCTGCCACAACCCCAGCGACACGGCGGGCAGCTTCAGCCCGCTGCGCCCGGTGCGGTTGTACGGCATCCGGTCCTCGTACCTGCCCTCGTCGGCCCGGTAGCTCACGCCGTGCCCTCCTCAGTGCCTCGCTCGATGATCCACGACAGCGCGAACGCCTCCTCGCGCCAGGCGTCGTACCGGCCGCTCCTGCCGCCGTGACCCGCGCCCATCTCCGTCTTCAGCAGGAACGGCCCGCCGTTCGCGGTCGCCCGCAGCCGCGCGACCCACTTCGCGGGCTCGTGGTACAGCACCCGGGTGTCGTTGAGGCTGGTGATCGCGAGGATCGGCGGGTAGTCCCTGCCGTCCACGTTCTCGTAAGGCGTGTAGCCCTTCATGTAGGCGTACACCTCCGGGTTGTGCAGCGGGTCGCCCCACTCGTCCCACTCGATCACCGTCAATGGCAGCGACGGGTCGAGGATCGTGTTCAGCGCGTCCACGAACGGCACCTCGGCCACCACTCCCGCGAACTCCTCCGGCGCCAGGTTCGTGACCGCGCCCATCAGCAGCCCGCCCGCCGAACCGCCCCGCGCCACCACCCGCGAGCTCCATCCGGCCGCCCTCAGGTGCCGGGCCGCCGCCACGAAGTCCGTGAAGGAGTTGCGCTTGCGGGTCAGCTTGCCTTCCTCGTACCACCGGCGGCCCATCTCGCCACCGCCGCGCACGTGCGCCACCGCGAACACGAAGCCCCGGTCCAGCAGCGACAGCCTCGGTACGGAGAACGACGGGTCGATTGAACTCTCGTAACTGCCGTAGCCGTACAGGACCGTCGGTGCCGGCGTCGCGGTGTCCTTCCGCTTCACCAGCGAGACCGGCACCCGGGTGCCGTCCTCCGCCGTCGCCCACTCGCGCACCTGCTCGTAGTCCTCGGGGTCGTAGCCGCCGAGCACGGGCTTGCGCTTGAGCAGGATCAGCTCGCGCGTCGCCAACTCGTAGTCGTACACGCTGGGCGGGGTGACCATGCTCGTGTAGCCCAGCCGCAGACGGGTGGTCGTGAACTCGGGGTTGCCCGCCGGGCCCACGTCGTACAGCGGCTCGGGGAAGGGGATCTCGTAGGCGCCGTCGCCCGCCAGGTTCCTGGGATCGGCGGCGGGGCCGTACGGGAGGATGCGCAGGCCCGTCAGGCCCTCCCGCCTGAAGTGGATCACCGCGTGCTCGGCGAAGGCGTCGATCTCCAGAAGCCGGGTGTCGTCGCGATGGGCCACGAGCGCGGTCCACTCGCCCGGCGCGGCGAGCGGGGCCGTGGCCAGCTCGAAGTTCTCGGCGTTCTCGTTGTGGAGGACGTAGAAGAACTCGCCCGCGTGCTCCAGGCCGTACTCGACGCCGGTCTTGCGGGGCCGTACGAGCTGGAACTCGCCGTCGGGTGTGGTGGCGTCGAGCAGCCGCACCTCGCTGGTGATCTTGCTGCCCGCGCCGAGGACCAGGTAGCGCTCGCTGCGCGTCAGCCCGATGCCGACCCAGAACCGCTCGTCGGACTCCTCGTAGACCAGCACGTCGTCCTGAGTGCCGAGCCGGTGCCGGTAGACCTGGTACGGGCGCCAGGCGTCGTCCACCCGCGTGTAGAAGAACGTCGAGCCGTCGGCCGACCAGGCACCGCCGTAGAAGATGTCGGTGATCTCGTCGTCGAGGATCTCGCCGGTCCGGAGGTCCTTGAAGCGCAGGGTGAAGCGCTCGGCCCCCTTGAAGTCGGTGGAGTAGGCGAGCATCGTGCCGTCCGGCGAGACGGAGCTGGTGCCCATGGAGAAGAACTCGCTGTCGCCGGCCAGCTCGTTGCCGTCGAGCAGCACCTGCTCGTTCTCCAGGACCTCGGCGGGGCGGATCTCCGGCGGGGTGTCGCCGGTCGCGGGCACACGGCAGGAGATCGCGTACTGCTTGCCCTCCTCGGTGCGGGTGAAGTACCACCACGCGCCCTTGCGGCTGGGCACGGACAGGTCGGTCTCCTGGACCCTGCCCTTGATCTCCTGGAAGACCTGCGCCTGTACGTCGGACAGATGTGCGGTCTGCGCCTTCAGATACGCGTTCTCGGCCTCCAGGTAGGCGACTGTGTCAGGGTCCTCCTTGTCGGCGAGCCAGGCGTATTCGTCGATCACGGTGTCGCCGTGATGGGTGCGCTCAGTCGGGACCTTCTTCGCCGTCGGCGGCGTGTGGGTGCTCACGTTGGGGAGTCTATGGTCCCGCCGTGATCGTTCTGTGGCCTCGGGAGTGGGCGAACGCGTCTCGAACGGTCGGCGGCGCTGCTAATCTTTCCTCTGCCGCCACCAAGAACATCTGGTGAACGGCGCCCCCTCTCCGATGATCGGTTTGCCAACCGCGCATCGGGTCGGTAAGTTAGAGGGGTTGTCCCGGAAGCGGGGCGGTCGAAATTCTTCTCCAGTTCGATCGCGA